>JAJDEC010000480.1 GCA_029259995.1 Phycisphaerae bacterium | reverse complement strand
CTACCCGCCGCTTTGCTATGCGTTTTTTGCTATTTTTGACCCGGTTGGGCCCGGCTATGCCTCGGTCCCCACGCCGTGTTGATTGTCGTCGCAACTTGACCCGTCAGGCCCTGTCGCCTAGTCGATCGAGAAACGCGCGATGACGCCGTCGCCCCGCCGGTTGGTGTAATTCTCGCCCATCAGGACCAGGTCGTCGCCGACGAAGGCGATTCCGTTCCATTCGACGTACTCCGTGGGAATCGCGTACGACTTGACGGACTTCAACGTCGCCGGATCGATCTGAACGATCTGCTGCGGATATCCCATGACGGCGAACAGGGCGCCATTGTGCATCGTGGCGGCATTGATATTCATGTCGCCCAGCGGCGCGCTGTCGAGCAGGACATCGGGCTCGGCTTCGGCGTTGACTTTCAGAATCGTGCTGACGCGCCCCGCGCTCTCATTCTCACCGAAGACGTACAGAATCTTCTCCGTCTCGTCGAATGCCGCCGCTTCCGCGAAGAATTCCAGGCCCAGTTCGGCGCTCGTCACGATGTCGACGTCCGTGCCGGCCCGCGTGCGCCGCTTGATGATCTCCGTCGTGCTGCAGTAACAGTTCAACCAGAAATCGTCCGACTGGACCGCATGGATGAAGCGGTATCCTGTCGCGAGCGTGATCGGCGTTCCGAGGACGCCCGTCGTCGGATCGACCGGGAGAATGTCGTTCGAGCTCGCCGTGAAATAGAGGCTTGTGCCGTCAAAGGCAAGGCCGCTCGCGTAATGCGGCTCCGGGTAGTCGTCGAAGCGTTCCTTCTCGATCAACGCGCTGCATCGCGACGCTTCCGGCAGTTCGGCAACGCGTTTGAACGTCGTCAGCGTTCCCCGCGTGTCGTCGATCAATTCGAGCGAGTCGTCGTCGGCCATATTGAAGAACACGATCTGCGAACCGCGAATCCCGTCGGTCTCAGATCCACCGTTCGAAATGAACAGCGCATCGTCGGACAGTTTCGAAAAGAGCGATTCGAAACACATCAGTATGTTGGAATCGGGTTCGCGAACGATCACTTTCAAGATGCCCGTCTCGGAAAAGACCAGGTATTCGAGGTCACGACCGAACGCCTCGTAGTCGAGAAAGTTTCCAGTAGCGCGCTCCCACACACCCGTGACGCGCCGCGCATCAACGGGTTTCTCCGGCGGGTTCGGCTGCTCGGGCGTCGGCTCAGGCGTCCCGGGCATCGGAAGCGGGACCATCTCATCGCCGACGGGCGGGCAGCCCGTCGTCATCAATAGAAGGCCCAACAGCGGCAGGCAAAGTGTCTTGATCGTCATCCGGCTGGTCATGTTCGTGGCTCCTTGTCTGAAGAGGATTCCAATGATTCGTTTCGCGTCTCGACGCATGAATGCGACAGAACCCGTTCGACATACACGCTGTGCGCAGGATTTTTTCGGATGACGATTCTCAGACGTGAGGCGAAGTGGCCGCAGATTGCGCCGGGGATTGTCGGACGATCGAGCCTCGTCGGGCGTCCGTCCGAAAACGCGTTGACGCGCGGGCAGCCGGAATTGGATACTCATTCGGAAGGCGTCGGAGGAGGGGGGCCATGTCGTTATCAGTCCTTGCAGGTCAGATCACCGCGCTGGGCGGCGCAGCGCCGAAGGCGGCGCGGCGCAGGGCGACCAGCGCGCGCGCCGAATCCTCATTTCGCGAGAAACTCCGAAACCATCACACGCAATGCGGCACCACGATCAAGGGCCGCGCCGCCATCGTCTTCGGCGGCGCGTTCGTCGCGATGGGCGTGTTCATCATGCTCGTGGCGACCGGCGTGATCCCAACGGAAGAAGGTGCCGTCCACGCACCCATGTGGGTCATCGGGACCTGTGCCGGTGTATTCGGTCTACCGGGTCTCTGGGTCGTCTGGTACGGCATTCGCACGTCGATCGCCGACGCCTGGGTCCGTCGTCGAAGCGAACGCTTCCCCGACTCGCCCTGCTACTTCGACTATCCGTGGAATGAGTCCGGCTCGACGTACAGCGATCTGCGATCGATTCGTCGCAGCATGATGTTCGTATTGATCCTCGGCGGTCTCGCCGTCCCCGGCCATCAGATCGCGCTGGAAGAAGGCAGCGACGCCTGGTTCCTTTGGATCGGCATGGGGTTTCTCGACTTGTTCCTTCTGCTCGGCGTCTATTTCGTCTGTCGAGCGACACTTCGCCTGGTTCGCTTCGGCCGCAGCCGACTTCGATTCGACAGATTCCCATTCCGGCTCGGTCAACGCATGAACGTCACGTGGCTCCGACCACGCGGCATGAAACGATGCGGCACGATGCACTGCACACTTCGATGCATCGAAGAAGTCTTCGAATCCGCAGGTGAAGAAGGCGGCCAGACCGTGCAGGCGTACGCAATTTACAGGGACGAGAAGACGATCGAGCCGCCGATGGATCGGAACACGACGTTTGCGGAAGTGGCCCTGGCGTTCGACTTGCCGAAGGGCGAATTCGAGACGCGGCTACGGAACCATCCGCCGCGATATTGGGAGCTGGAGATTCGTGTTGCCAGTGTTGGCGTCGATTACGAAGCCAGGTTTCTTGCCCCCGTCTATGCGTAATCGTCGAACTCCGACCACAGCCGGACAGGCATCAGACCCCGCAAACCTTGTACCAGAAGCAAGTTACGCTCCTGCACCCGCGGGTCCATTCGAGTCATCGCTGATCGGCAACCAGATTTCGTTGGAATAAAACGGGAACTCAAAGGAATGATGACTGTCGTCAGAGCGTTACAAACGCAGGGGGGGCCATTACGATCCGCCCCACGTCGTGGCGCCAGAGCGAATTTCGCTGGCGACACACCTGCCGATACGGCGGTTTGCGGGACCGGAAATCAGCGAACACGTCGGATCTGCGGCTGCCGAACAGACTGGAACCCCACTCGATACAACGACATGAGGAGCGCAATCGTGAAAAAAGCATTGGCACTGGCATTTATCGTCGGTCTCGTCGTAACGCCCAAGGCAATGGCCGAACTCAAGAAAGGTGACGACGCCCCGAAAATCTTCATCAAAGAGTGGGTCAAGGGCGGCTCGTTCGATTTGGCGACGGCCAAGCCGAAAGACGTTGTCGTCGTCGAGTTTTGGGCGACATGGTGCGGACCTTGCCGAACGAGTATTCCGCACATGTCGGACATGCAGGATCATTTCAAGGCCAAGGGCGTCACATTCATCGGCGTGACGGACGAGCCCAAAGCCACAGTCAACAAGTTCCTCAAGGACGGCGGCTGGGACGAGAAGATGCGTTATCGCGTCGCGATCGACGACAGCGACAAGACAAGCAACGCCTGGATGAAGGCCGCTAAGATGCAGGGCATTCCGACGGCCTTCGTCGTCCAGGGCGGCAAATTGAAGTGGATCGGCCATCCAATGGACGGACTCGGCCTTATCGTGGCGAATCTCGTCGGTGACGAGGAATACGCCAAGAAGGAAGAAGCGGAGCAGAAGAAGCGCGAGAAGTTCCAGGAAATCATGCAGCGCTTTCAGATGGCCGCCGTTGGAGAAGACTGGGAAAAAGCCGTCAGCATTATCGACGAAGCCTTGAAGTTCGACGACTCGCACTTCGGTCTGAAGATGACGAAATACCATTTGCTCGTCACCAAGATTAAGAAGCCTGTCGAAGCGGGATCGTTCGGCCAGGAGATGCTCGGCTCTACGACCGATGCGGCCAATCTGAACGCATTTGCGTGGACGATTCTCACGGACGAAGAGTTTGAAGGTGCACGCGATCTTGAACTTGCGAAGATGGCCGCCGAAAAGGCGCTCAAGGCCAGCGATGAGAAGGACCCGTCGATTATCGACACTTACGCCCGCGCATTGGCCGACAATGGCGATCTGACTGCCGCCATCGAATGGCAGAACAAGGCCATCGAGCTCGCCGACGGCCCCTTGAAAGCTGAGCTGCGCAAGAGCCTGAAAGAACTGAAGGCTCGCAAGGACAAGTAGTTACCGCCCTGGGTTTTCCGACTGTATTGCCGCCGCGGAGCGAGTGAGATCACTCGCTCCGCGGCGTTCTTCAATTCTGGAGGAGTCTTGTTACCTCGTCCCCCAATGAGCGACGCAACCATGAGTTTCGTATCCGATCTCCGACGCAACGAGCAGACTGGCTCGCAACACCCGTTCACGGCATCGAGAACGAGGTCCGGCCTTTTCCAGTGGATCAGTGCGGGGGCGCTGTGCGTGACCTGTTTCGCGGCGACTGTTGCGGCCGTCGACGAAAGCGACGCCCCGGATATTCAGGAGATTCTGTATCTCGCGGATGAGGCGACGCGGGCCGTTCGAGCAGTCGAATACGACGTTTCCTATTACGCCGAAGGCGAATTCGCCGATCGCGTCCCGAAGGTTCAGGCCCGGGTTCTGGCGCGCCAGGCGCGGCGCGGCTTTTTCGCGCATCCGCTGTCCATACCAAATGCGGAAGACGAAGGACCCACGTGTTTTCGATTCACGGGTACTGTCCATGCGCCGGCCGGCGTCAGTCGATCATTCGATGTGGCGACGGATGGCAAGCGCGTCGTCAGCATCGAAATGGAAACGCGTCGCTATGTGTTCGGCGACAGTGATGCGATGTCGCTGATATCGCAGGTCAAACCGCTCTTCATGCTGGAGTACTTTCATCCAACGCCCTTTCACGACGAGATCACAAGTCAGCGACAGCGATATGAGGGCGTCAAGAAAGTCGGAGACGTGGATTGCGACGTCATCTACATCACTTATCAGCGCCCCAACCTCGACGCCCGCTGGTACTTCGGACGCGAAGATCACTTGCCGCGGCGCGTCGATCGAATCCGATTCCGCGATTCCCGGCCCGTGGGTGAGCGCGTCCTTCTCCTGGAGAATCTGAACCCGACGCCGGCGTTCGAAGCCGATGTGTTTGCGCCGCCGCCGCCGCCGGGATTCGATCAACGCGCGTTCACCGCCGCCAAGCGCCACATAGGCAATCGACAAATGACGGAGGCTCCGGATTTCGCACTGCAGTCGCCGGATGGAACCACGATTCGACTCTCGGAGCTTCGAGGGAACGTCGTTGTACTCAACTTCTGGTCGACGGGGTCCCTGCCCTGCAAACTGAGCATGCCGCATTTGCAGACGCTCCATGAGAAGTACGACGGAATGCCCGTCAAGATCTTCGGCCTGAACTGCTGGAACGAAGGCGGCGATCCCGCCAGGCTCATGCGCGATATGAAACTCACGTACGGACTCCTGCTTGAGGCCGACGGCGTCGCCCGCGAGTACGGCGTCGAGAGCATCCCCGCCGTTTTCGTCGTGACCCGCGATGGAAAAATCTGCTTCTCGCAATCCGGCGTCGTCCCATCCCTGGAACGCAAGATCGATCGCGCCATTCGACGCGCATTGGACGACGCGGACACATCCGACGAATCCGACGACTAAGTGGGTAGGAAGAATGAATCATTCTGTGGAACCGGCGACTCGCCCGTTTGCAACGGGCCGGAGGCCTGTGCCACATTCAATGATTTATTCTGCATTTCAACCCGGAGACGCATCTGAACCGTCCGCCCGGAACGGTAGACATCGTTCCCAGCGCCGAACAACCCCTGATCGAAGCACACCGGCTTCAAGAAGCGACACTGGCCCGCGATCCTCAGGACGCGGGATTTGTCATCAGCATTGATGCGACGAACGCCCCCGTGACCTGCACGCGGATCGGTCACAAGACGACGCCGATCAGATCATCAACGTGAATCCCCCCCAGACACATGTATGTCGCACGTCCCGTCACCAGGTCCGAGCGGGATTTTTCCGCCGATACGCCAAACGTCGCCAGATTCACAAATCAGGCCTGGCGTCGCCATCATCCAGACATTGTCACGAAACCCGCGACCATGGGCCCTGACGAAATTATTAGGAAGCAAGCCGCAGTCTGTTTTGATATGATCACATGCGTAGCGCATGTGTCCGCGTCGCGCGAAGCAACCGGATCAAGCGATCAATTCGATTCTCTGCCGGAATGCCTGATAGTCAGGATCAACCGCGATCGATCGGATCATGTCTGTTACGGTGGAACATTCAATCGGCCACCAGGGCCATGGGCGCACCTCGGGAATTCGGAGACTTTTGGCTCAGCGAGCAACGCCGCGCCGGCGATTGGGCGCGACTTGCGTATGGGAACACGACGCGATCATGTCGAATGTCGCATCTGACCCGCTGAACCGAAATCGAGATCCGAGAGTCATCCCCGGGCGCGAAAGCCAATGAATCGGATTGGATTTCATGACATCGGGTCCAATGCCTTATGATCATCCAGGGCAATCGGATCGAGGGAACGTGCCCAGTGCGTGATGCAATGACATTGAGAGACGTCAAGAGTGAAAGCGATCAGCGACTGCTGCACGTCATTGCAGAGATGCCCGTCTTGATGATTGCGTTCGATGAGAAGCAGACGATCGCGGCATGGAATCCCGAATGCGAACGTGTCACGGGATTTTCGTCAGCCGAGATGATCGGATCCGCCGATGCAATCGACCGGCTCTATCCGCACGAATCAACTCAGACAATGTTTCGAAATACCTGGTTCCTCGGCGCCGACTCGCTGCGCGACTGGGAGGTTCGGACCGCCTGCAAGCAAGGCGGCGAGCGAATCATCGCCTGGACGCGCGTTTCGGATCGCTTCCAGATTCCCGGCTGGGCCACTTGGGGCGTCGGCATCGACGTGACGGAACAGCGAAACGCAGAGCAGTCGCTCGCCCGATCCGAGAGGGACTATCGCGGTCTCTTCGACAACGCGCACGACGCCATCATCATTTTTCGCCCCGACGACGAAGTCGTCCTTGAAGCGAATCCTCGCGCGTGTGAGCTTTACGGCCTGTCGAATGATGAGTTCATCGGCATGTCGTTAAGGGACATTTCCGATGACGTCGATCGAGGACAGGACAGGATCGTCAGGACTCTGGCATCCGGGAGCGATCACGGGTTTGAGACCATTCAGTACCGAAAAGACGGTGCCGCGATGCTCCTCGAAGTCAATGCATCGCTCATCGAGTATCGAGGCGAGCCCGCGATCCTCACGATCAATCGCGACGTCACGAAACGGCGCGGCGCGGAACTCAATCTCCGAAACAGCAAAGCTCGCTATCGATGGCTGGCGGACCATTCGACGGACATCATTCTCAGAATCTCGATCGATGGCACCATTCTCGACGCGTCTCAAGCCAGTCGTGGCATTCTCGGTTACGCGCCGGACGATCTCGTCGGAATGCAATGCGCCGATCTCGTGACGAGTGAGTTTCTGACGTCGTTTGCCGAGTCCGTTCATCACGCCCGAGACCATGCGGGATCCAGTCGACTCGCTGTGCAGTTTAAGTCAGCGAGCGAGGGCGAGACCTGGCTTGAATGCCAGATCGAGGGATTGCGGACGCCCGACAGCGCAGACGTCCGCGAAATCGTTATCGTCGCGCGCGATGTCAACCTCCGCCGGCAGGAGGAGGAACTCAAAGAAATGCGATCCATGGAACTCTCGCATGTGAACCGCCTGGTCACGCTCGGCGAAATGGCCGGGCAAATCGCACATCAACTTCATCAGCCGCTGACCGCCATCGCCAACTACGCCGGCACCATGCGAAATCTCCTTCGCAAGGCGAACAAACAGGAATTTCGGGAATTTGAACCCTTTTGCGATGAAATCATCCGTTCCGCCATGCGAACCG
>JAJDEC010000479.1 GCA_029259995.1 Phycisphaerae bacterium | reverse complement strand
TTGAAGCGCTGCTGCATCCCAGGATTGCTGTGCGAAGACGGGATCGAATGGCGGAACAGGCGGAATCGCCGCACGTCAAATTCATCGTGCTCGACAGCCCGCTGTTGTATGAAAGCGATCTGGATCTGAATTGCGACGTCGTCGTCTTCGTGGATTCCGATCTTGCGACTCGGCGAGAGAGGTCCGAGAAGCAGAGAGGCTGGCCCGCGGGGGATCTGGAGCGGCGAGAAAAGTCGCAACACCCTCTGGACATGAAACGGGCGAGGGCCGATTATGTGTGTCAGAACAACTCCAGCCTGTCCGACCTTCAGCAGCAAGTTGATCGAATAGTGGAAAAAATCCTTTCGGAGTTTGGCTCAGTCTAGATCGATGCCGGTGGGACGCCCCACGGGGCGAGTCCCTCACGCCGCATCGAGTTTCCCTGGTTGTTATTCACTTTGCGCGTTCAACGCCGTAATGCGATCACGCGCCACAGTTTGCGGGCGAAAGAACCCGTACCCGATTTGGAGGATCGAAGAGATGGCTAAGACGCAAGGCAGTGCGCGACCCAGAAAGAAAGTCGCTCGCCGGCCGGCTGGTTCGGATTCTCGCAAGCCCGGACGACCGGCGCCGCGAAATGCAACTGCCACGAAAGATGAAGAATCGCCGAAGACCGCCAATGCTGCCGTCACGGAGGAGAATGTCGTCGAGAACGGCGACATCGAAAAGACCGCCGCGGCCGCCGCCGAACCCGCCATGCATGAGAAGTATGAGCGCGTGAAGCAGGGTGATCTTCATATCACCGACCTCCAGCGGATGAGCATCCCCGAGCTCCATGAAGTCGCCAAGGCCGAAGGCATCAACGACTACACGCTGCTCAAGAAGCAGGACCTCATCTTCAAGATCCTCAAGGATCGCATCAATCGCCATGGCCAGGGCCTCATGTATGGCGAGGGCGTCCTCGAGATCCTGCCCGACGGCTTCGGCTTCCTCCGCAGCCCCGAATACAACTACATTCCCTGCCCCGATGACATCTACATCAGCCCGTCGCAGATCAGACGCTTCGGCCTGCGCTCCGGACATGTCATCGCCGGACAGATCCGACCGCCCAAGGAATCGGAAAAATACTTTGCACTCCTCCGCGTCGAGGCCATCTGCTTTGAAGAGCCCGACAAGGTCACGGAAAAGACGGCCTTCGAAGATCTGACGCCGCACCATCCGACCAAGCGCATCATCATGGAATGTGACCAGGCCGAAACCAACATGCGCGTCATCGATCTCGTGACGCCCATCGGCTTCGGTCAGCGCATGCTCATCGTCGCCCCGCCGCGCACGGGTAAGACCGTCCTGCTGCAGAAGATCGCCAATGCGATCACGACGAATCATACGGATGCCTATGTCATCATCCTGCTGATCGATGAGCGTCCTGAAGAAATGACGGAAATGCAACGGCATACCAAGGCCGAAGTCGTTTCGTCCACCTTCGACGAACCCGCCAGCCGACACGTGCAAGTCGCCGAAATGGTCATCGAAAAGGCCAAGCGACTCGTCGAATACGGCCGCGATGTCGTCATCCTGCTCGACTCCATCACGCGCCTCGCCCGCGCTTACAACACCGAAGTCCCCCACTCCGGAAAGATCCTGACGGGTGGTGTGGACGCCAACGCACTGCAGAAGCCCAAGCGCTTCTTCGGCGCAGCCCGAAACATGGAGGAAGGCGGAAGCCTCACCATCATCGGTACGGCCCTGGTCGACACGGGCTCGAAGATGGACGAAGTCATCTTCGAAGAGTTCAAGGGCACGGGCAACAGCGAATTGCACCTCGATCGCCGACTCGTCGACAAGCGCGTCTGGCCGGCCATCGATATCTCCGCGTCGGGTACGCGAAAGGAAGAGCTTCTTCTCGACCCGAACGAGCTGCAGCTCACGTACAAGCTGCGCCGAGTTCTCGTGGACATGAACCCCGTCGAGGCCATGAGCCTCCTGACGACAAGGCTCGCGCGCGTGAAATCCAATGCCGAGTTCCTGATGACCATGAACCTGGCGTAGCATTCAGAGCCGCGGCGTCTCGCCGCGACGAGTGCCGGGTACCATGCCGACGCGAAACGTCGGCATGCCCGGGAGCCAAGACACGACGCCGCGGCGACCCGCTCAGGTCGCCGCGGCGTTTTCTATTCCGATCCAGACTCCCGCAAGCACCAGCTCCCTCACCCACGAGCTATTGCTTCATGTTGCGAAGTGGATTTACGATTTCATCGACGTTTCGGCGACTGACATCCCGCGAGCCTCAGTATGTGGAACGAACGCTACAATACCGACGAATTCATCTACGGCACGGAACCCAACGACTTTCTCGCTGAGAATCTCCAGGCATTGCCGAAGGGCCGCGTCCTGTCAGTCGCGGACGGCGAAGGGCGCAATGGCGTCTTTCTCGCGCGTCAGGGTTACGACGTAACAACCGTCGATGTTTCCGACGTCGGTCTGGACAAGGCAAGGAAATTCGCAGAGCGAAACGGCGTCAGCATCAACACGATTCTCGCCGATCTCGCGGACTTCGATCTGGGCGTCAATCAATGGGACGGCATCGTCTCGATCTTCGCACACGTTGATGCTGACGTAAGGAAACGCCTCTACGGGCGCATCGCCCCGAGCCTCAAGCCCGGCGGTGTATTCCTGCTCGAAGCCTACACGCCCGACCAGATTGGTCGCGGCACGGGCGGTCCGCCGACGGCCGATCTCCTGTTGAACGAAGACAAGCTACGATCTGAACTGACGGGCATGACGTTCAGCCATCTCGTGGAGCTCGAGCGTAATGTGCTCGAAGGAACATACCACACCGGCCGCGCCGCCGTCGTGCAGGCAATTGCGACGCGAGCGTGAAAGCCCCCCCAAGCACCGCCCCGCTGAACCACGCAGAAACATCACGCAAAGCCGGGTGCAACGCCCGAGTTCCCCATCCTTCGCGAATGCAAAGGTTGGGGAATCCCAGCCCCCCGCCCCATATGCCCCGAATCCCCGAATCCGCTATACTTCGCAGAACGAATTCACAAGTATTGCAGCCTGATGAGTCAACAAGCGACGCCCCAAGGAGACGCCGACACGATGTCCGCCCAAGCCCCCGTGACCGCCATCGAACCAGACGCCATGGACTTCTACAACGTCCGCTCTCTGCTCACTGAAGACGAGCGCGACATTCAGGACGCCGTCGCGCGTTTCGTCGACGAGAAAGTCATCCCCGTCATCGGCGACGCCTTCGATCAACATCGATTTCCCAAGGAACTCGTCCCCGAGATCGCCGCACTCGGCCTGCTCGGCTGCAACCTCGACGGCTACGACTGCGCGGGACTCAACCACGTCTGCTACGGTCTCGTCTGCCAGGAACTCGAGCGTGGCGACAGCGGCATCCGCAGCTTCGTTTCCGTGCAGGGTTCGCTCTGCATGTATCCCATCTACGCTTATGGCAACGAAGAACAAAAACAGAAATTCCTCCCCGGCATGGCCCGCGGCGAAATCATCGGCTGCTTCGGCCTGACCGAACCCGACGGCGGCAGCGATCCCGGCAACATGAAGACCAACGCCGTCAAGAAAGACGGCGACTGGGTGCTTAACGGCGCCAAGATGTGGATCACCAACGGCACGATCGCCGACATCGCCATCGTCTGGGCGGCGACGGATGAAGGCGTTCGCGGCTTCATCGTCGAAAAAGACATGCCCGGCTACACGACACGCGACATCCACAAGAAGTTCTCACTGCGCGCGTCGATCACGAGCGAACTTTTCTTCGACAACGTCCGCGTCCCCGCCGCTAACATGCTGCCGAATGTGAAAGGCCTCAAGGGCCCGCTCGGCTGCCTCACGCAGGCGCGCTACGGCATCACTTGGGGAGCCATCGGCGCCGCCATTGCCTGCTACAAGGAAGTCCTCGAGTATTCAAAAGTCCGCGTCCTCTTCGGTCGCCCCCTCTCGCATACGCAGACCGTGCAGCGTCGCCTCGCCGACATGTCCCGCCGCATCACGACGGCGCAACTGCTGTCGCTCCAGCTCGGCCGCATGAAGGACGAAGGCACGATGCATCACACGCAAGTGTCGATGGCGAAATGGAACAACGTGCGTATGGCCCTGGACATCGCCCGCGATGCGAGAGATCTCCTCGGCGCCGGCGGCATCAGCGTCGAGTTCTCACCCATTCGGCACATGCTGAATCTGGAAAGCGTTATCACCTATGAAGGCACGGAGACGATTCACGAGTTGATCGTCGGCGGGCAGCTCTGCGGTGCGCAGGCGTTTTGAGAATGCACGGCATCCCGTCATAGCGTCCGCCCTCTGTGGCGGACGACGACTTGCCGGCCTGATCGCGTAGGTCGGGTCATCGACCCGACAATTTGTGTGCCACTGCTCTCAAGCAGTGCAGATCGCGGAGAGGATGCAGGACGAAGAGTCAGCCCTCCGCACCACGAGATCGCGAATCTGAAATCTCAGAATTGAAATCTCGAATCTGCTGACTGTGATCGCCGCACACAAACATCCAGACAACGCATCCGCTTGCGTCGATCCAACCCGATCATTTTTAATAACCCGCATGGGCCAACTATCGACGGGCAACTTAGACCACTCGACGCATCGCGTCGTCGTCATTCAGAAGCACACGCCCGCGCCGCCGCCCGGAATGCGAAAGGAAGCCTTCGTATTCGGCGTCCTGACCGGCGTGTTTCTTGTGCTCGGATTGATCATCCTGTACTTCGGGCTCATGAGCCGGCTCGGGATTCTCTGCCTCGCATTGGCTGCGTTCGCGTGGCCGGCGTACAAGCTTCGCCGCGACCATCGGATGATCGCCGATGCACGAGGAGCGGGAATGATCGGCGCTTACTACGCGTTCGGAATGTCATCCGCGATATTTATCGGTTTTGCATGCATCGTTTTCGTCGACATTCTGGGGTCGGTAGAGGGCATCTTCTTTGACGCCATCATCATCGCGATCACTTCCTCCGCGATCGCCGCCGTTTTCCTGGTGTTCGCCATCCAGGTTTCCATTGCAATCCTCTGGAGCACCATCTGTTTGACACTCCCGAAGTTCATCGTGCAGGACGGTACCCTCTGTCCCAACTGCGCCTACTGCCTCATTGGTACGCAATCCATGCGATGCCCCGAATGCGGCAACGAATTCAGCTTCGACGACCTCGAAACAACCGCGGAGGAATTCGCCTCGCGCGCAGTCACCAGCAACTGAGAAAGGGCCGGCCATGACGTCAGACAACGAACGCATCTTCGTCATCCCGCGACGCGAACTCCCGTCGCTCGGGAGCCTGTTTCTACTCTCGGCGTTCTGGGGGTTCCTTGTCTTCCTCATTGCGGTTCTGCTTGAAATCGCCTCGGGCTCGCCAGAGATTGGGATCACTATCACGCCGGAACTGACCATCATCGCCATGATCATCGTCGCCATACCATGGCCCCTCTGGCGTCTCCGACAGGGATATCGCACCATCGTCACAACGCCGCGCGCCGCCTGGCTCGGATTCGGTTATGCACTCGGCATGTTCGGTCCGCCCCTCGGAATGCTTGCGACCTTGATGGCAACCGAAACAAGTAGCGCGAGTTTCGACCTTCGAACACTCGGCATCGCGGCGCTTATTATGACGGCCGTCATCGTGTTGGTCACAATCGCCTGGCTCATCATCCGCCTGACGCTCCCGAAATTCGTCCTCCAGGACGGATCGCTCTGCCCACAATGCGCCCACTGCATCCTCGGCGTTCAATCCATGCGCTGCCCCGAATGCGGCAGTCCATTCACATACGACGACCTCGAAACCACGCAGGAAGAATTCAACACCCGTACGCAGGCCGTCGCGTCGTCGTGAGGACACAGCGACTGCCGATTGAGCGCTGCCTGGCGTGAGTGTCCGCAACTGTGTGATGCACTACGACCACTTGCGATCGAACGTAGCGTCCGCCCTCTGCGGCGGACGACGAAATCTTCGTCAGTTGAACCGCTTACGGCAATGACGCGCCGTCCCCCACTGAGGGGGGACGCTACGGCGGTTTGCAGAATGCAATGCGTAAAAAAAGACGACGCGATCCGCCCGAAAGCAAACCGCGCCGCCAAAGTACCCGACATCCTCAACAAGTCTTACGACCGCATCACGCGATCGACCGGCGCCGTCGCGTCCGCCGCCGCACTGCGACAAGGCCCACGACCATCATCGGCATCAGCGGAAACGAGCCCATGCCGCAGAGCGTGTCGCACACATCGCCGACGCCGTCGCCGTCGTAGTCATCCTGCGCCGGGTTGAACTCGACTGCACAGTTATCGACGTTGTCCGGAATTCCGTCGCCATCCGTGTCCACGCCGCCGCCGGCCTCGCACGCATTGCCCGTCCCGTCAAAGTCCGAATCCTCCTGAAGCGGATTCGCAATCAGCGGACAATTGTCGATGCCGTCGCAGATCCCGTCGCCGTCACCGTCCGAACACGCCGGTGATTCGCCGTCGAGCAGGATCACGAATCGATAGTCCGTATCCGACCCGCCGCCGCCGCCGCCGTGCGTCACGCGAAGGAAATACGTCCCGTTCGAAGGCGCAACGACCATCCCGACGGCGTTGCCAACACGCGTGTTGCCGTTGTCACCTGTCGCAAGAACCGTGCTCCCATCCGAATCGATCAGTTCGAGATGCGTATCCGTCGGCGTTCCGTCGTCATCCGAATCATCATCAACGATCGCCACAAACTCCTGCCCCGCACTCGCGAAGAACGAATAGAAGTCCGCGTCAGCGCCCGACACATTACCCGTCATCAGCGGCCCCGTGTACGCCTGCGCACTGCCGGCGGAATCGTTCGATTCGGTCTCCGGCGTCGCCAGCGCCGGATCAACGATCGCAAGATAGATCGTGTACGGCGTGATTTCCGCATTGGCCCCATCCTCGTTGATTCCGAAGAATACGTCGCCATTGATCAGGATCGGAGTCCCCGCAATGACCGAACTGGCGCCCGGACCGTCGGAGTCGTTCATCTGAACCAGTGCAATCGAGTTGTCGTACACGAACAGATTTGAATCCGTTCCCTGCGACGATCCGAGCGTATCGGAGAACGCAAAAACCAGATCGCCGGCCAGATTGCCCGGTACGTACCACCAGTCGATGTCGGCCATCGGATCGATGCTGCCGCGCGCCGTTTCGCCGTGCGCCAACTCAGTCGCCGTCAGAATGTTGTCATTCGACGGCTCTGACTCGAAGACCATCGCCGCGCCGCGCGCCGACGAGAGATTCGCCAGCATCACGCAGCACGTCATCACGCATCCGGATACGAGTCGATAACGAAAACGCACGTCAGAATTGTTCATTGTCGTCAACATAAGTCGTCTCCCTTTTTGCGAGGAGCGTCTGAACACTCCGCAGTCAGGATGCCCGTCTGTGCAACGCCGCAGCGAAACGAATTGCTCTTTCGAGCGTGCGATCGGCGAACGAGTCGCGTTCTTCAAAATGTTTCGCTCATTGCAGCGTTGCATCATCGCTCCATCCTTCGTGAGTCCGCCTGCCGTTGCAACCGCCGTGCCACAATGCCGAAATCGCGAGGCAATGGGCCGAAAAGACGAATCGCACCCGGTGAATCTGGGGATTCATGCCGCCGGGAATGCGCACACTGGGAAATCAATGTCGGGCAATCACCCACATCCTGGAATTGAAAATGGAGCGATCCCACAGTCACACCGAAACCGCGTTCCAAAAATTTGGGTCATCACTGAATTGGGGAAAAACCATGACGAATTCGTTAAGTTGAAATGCAGAATGGTTTATTGAATCCGCCACAGGCCAATTGCCTGTAAAGAACCGGCGATTCGCCGGTTCCACACGATGAACGATTCCCATGACGTACTTAAATGACGATGGCACGTTCGGCGTTGATCCATCCGTCGATT
>JAJDEC010000478.1 GCA_029259995.1 Phycisphaerae bacterium | reverse complement strand
ACTGCCACCAGGAAGGCCGCCAAACATCGCAAACCCCTTTCCAGACGCCAAGATCGGCGTCACTGCCCGAACGATATCACCAACGGATCGGACTGACTGTTAGAATTCGCCCGCCTTCCTGTAATCAGGGCGCATTGTGTTCTAGTGGAGTGGACCCGGGGCGGACACGATGCATCTCAGGTCCCGATATTTGTCGAATTCTCCGCGCTTCCAGTGAGATACGCCGGCGTGGCATCGCGATTTCTCGCTGGTAGACACTCGGTCGCCCGTTATAATCGGACGCTTGGATTACTCGGGTCGTACCTCGCGCAAAAATAAAAAAAGGGGATGAAAATGGCTTCCCAGGCAATGCCAGTTCGAAGCGTTCTAACGGTGGTTGTCGCGGCCATGCTGATTGTCGTGGCCGGCCAGCGCGCCGACGCGTGCGGCGGTTTCTTCTGCAGCAATGTTCCCGTTAACCAGAACGTCGAGCAGATCATCTTCCGGCAGGATGGCGATCAGGTCGTCGCCCTCGTGCGGATTCAGTACCAGGGCGATGCCGAAGACTTCTCATGGGTCGTGCCCGTGCCCGGTATCCCCGAAGTCACGACATCTTCCGAACTTGTATTTACGTCGATGGATTCGCTGACGCGTCCGCGTTTTCGGATCCAGTACGAAGGTCAAGGTTGCCAGCAACAGTTCTTTGATGAATTCGGCGGTGTACCGCAGGCCTCGCCCGCATCCGACGGTAGTGCCGGCGGCGCTGTGACGATTCTCGAGGAGAAGCCCGTGGGTCCCTTCAACGTCCAGATCGTCAGCAGCGATGATCCCGGCGCCATGGCCAAGTGGCTGCGCGATAACAATTACGACTTGACCGAACGCGGCGAAGAGCTGATCGCCCCTTATGTCGCGGAAGGCATGAACTTCGTCGCCCTGAAACTTCAGAAAGACAAGAGCGTCGGCGATCTCGTTCCGCTCAAGATGGTCTACAAAACGTCTCGACCGATGGTGCCGATTCGATTGACGGCCGTCGCCGCCATGCCCGACATGGGAATCATCGTCTGGCTCGTGGGTCCCGCCCGCGCGATACCGACGAACTTTCCGCATGTCGTCGTCAACTATGCGAAGATCAACTGGCTTCAGCAGTTCGGCCTGTACAACAGCTACCAGACGCTCGTCACACAGGCGATGAACGAGGCGGGGGGCCTCGGCTTCGCGACGGACTACGCAGGCCCCGGGGCCGAGCTGAGTGACATGATGCCCGAAGTGGAAACGCTTCGAACCACGCTGGATGAACAGGCGGGCCAGCTCGATCCGGCGCAAGGGCTTGTCGGCATCGCACGGACGGCGATCTTTCCGCAGACCAAACTGTCATCCCTGTTCGCTGAGCGTCTGCCTTTGCCCGAAGGCGAGCCATTGTTTGCCTACGGCAACACGCAGCGTTTGTCAGAACTCTTCTCGTTCGTTCAACTGCGACTCGCGCTGGAGTCGATCGTCGCCGACATTCGCAGCCAGATCATCGATCCCTACGAAGACGGCCTGCGCGTCCTCGACGGTGAACCCTACGTCACGCGCATGTTCACGACGCTTTCGCCCGACGAGATGACGCTCGATCCCTGCTTCGGCTACAACTCGGAATTGAAGGATCAACCCGTCGAGCGCGTCGCAATTCTTCATCGCGAGTGCATCTTCGACGAACTTCACTGGACGCTGACACTGGGACAGGGAACGGATCGGGACGGCGAAGTCATCGACTCCGGTGTGGGCGACATCATGCCCGTCGTCTCCGAGGCAAACGCCAAGCAGTCGTCCTTCCGCGACATGCGATTCATCCCGGAAAACGTCGATCCCATGCTCGTGCCCACGGGATCAAGCCCGTATGTCAATCAGCGCACGAACTGCGGTACGTTCAGCCTTCCAATGCTGGCGATGAATCTGCTGGGCGTTGGCGCACTCGCATGGCGACGCCGACGATCGCGATGGGGCGTTGCCCACAGTCATCGCGTCCGCACGCTGAAAGCGTGATACAGGTTAGCCCAGGGCTAGGTGCAGCCCGCGAAGCGGGCGAACACAGCCCTGGGGTCGGCTTATCACATTCTGGAAGACGACGGCTTATCACGTTCTGGAAGTTGGATTTTGCGCCGCGAAGGATCCCGGAGGGATCCATTGAAAATAGCCCAGCGATTTATCGCTGGGGCACGCGGCGCCGATTACCAATCCCCGTCCTGTAGGGACGGAATGAGTGGCTCGCGCCGTCCCTCCGGGGCGGCTATGCGCAGGAAAACGTTTGTCGCAATCCCAGCCTTTAAGAGGCTGGGCTATTCTCACGTCGTCCCTGCCGGGACTTGGTGGACATGCAGCCGCCGCGTCGACAGGCGCTGTCAATGCGCCCCGCAAACCTGTGAAGAGCAATACAAAAAAAGCCCCCGCACGCGCGCAGGGGCTTTCATTCATTCATGGATTCACAACACAAACTGATCTCATTGCAGCGCTTCAGTGAGCCAGCCCGAACAGATCGCTCAACTGGTTAACTGTTCGCGTGCCGTCGCGTGAAGCATATCGCGTTCGATCAAACACGTCCGCCGTGACGTCGTCATCGGAGAACGTCATCCGCAGCGTGCCCAATCCTTCTCCGAAGTTCAGGAGTCGAACATTGTCGATGCCTGAGTTGTCCCAGTACGTCACTTCCATGACGATGTCGTTGTCCGCGCTGGCATGTTCGCCGAAATCGAATCCCGACGCAGTGAGCAGAAACGATCCATCGGGATTCTGCGTCACTGTCGTTTCGCTCGCCGACGACTCGATCATGTTGATGAACTCGTTCATCTGCTCCGCCGTGAACCGGCCCGTCAGAAAGTCCCGGACCATCCGCATGTGCGATTCCATCGCGGCAGCCGCTTCCGGCGAGTCGGCCGACGTCTGAAAGTCCGATCCGAACATCATCCCATGCAGATGCTCGTTGACGTGATCGACTGTCGAATCTTCAGACGTGTTTGCGTTGTCCAACGCCTCGCTCGTGCTGACGGAGAACTCAAGCATCGTTTCCGTCTGCTCGTCATCGTCGGCCGGCGCACTCGACGCCGAACTCGACCCCGTCGAAAAGCTGAACTTGGCGACGGGGGACCCGCCGTGATTTCCCAAAACGACATTTCCGGCATTCGTCGAATCAATCGCGTCCAGATCGATCAGGATGCCGCTGTTCAGCGCGGGGGCAAACAGGCCGAGCATCGGTGTCTCCGTGAACAACGGCTGCGGAATGTGATGCGTCTTCACGTAACCCCATTGATTGTCAGGTGCGATGGCAAAAGAGGCCTCCAGGTCCAGCCCCGGCATCGTGGCGTGATCGTCCGCCGCGTTCATGCGCACTTCGACGTAGCTTGCGGCGATACCGGTGTCAGTCGTGTCCTCCGCATTCTCGGAGAACACAAGGAGCAAGCGACCATTCGCCGTGATCCCTTCGGCGGACACGTCGTCGATATCGATCCACAGCGATCGCCGGATCGCATCGCGCAGACTGTCGAAAATCACGGCCGCTTCAACCTTGTTCGTGCCGCCCAGGCCGAGCACGACCATCATCGTGACACACGCCGCCAACGCGCCGCCCGCGCCCAACATTCGCCAGAAATTCTCTCGCTTCATACCAAGGATTCCTTTCTTGCGGCCCTGGGCAGGCGGCGTTGCCGACTGCTTCCAACGGGCCTGCTGCAGAGGACTCGGATTACTGGGAAGCTCCAGATGACGCGCGGCCGCGAGAAGATTGCGATCCAATTGCTTATCGTGTTCATCGTGTCGATCGATGTCGTTCATCGTTCACACAACCCTTCTTCATCAAGACGCTCGAGCTTCGCCCGAAGCGCCTGCCTTGCTCGATACAATCGGCCTTCGATTGCCCGCTCGCTCACGCCAAACCGCTGCGCCAGGTGCGTGTGCGATTCGTCGTTGAAGTAGCGGGCCATCACGATCTCCTGTGCGTCGGCGTCCAGCGACGTGATCGCGAACAGCAATTGCGTTCGCGTCTCCCGCTGCGCCAGCACATCATCGGGAATTTCCTCGTTGACCAGGCGGCGTGACAACTCCGCCGCAAAATCGGCATCGGGCATCGGTAACTGATCCGGCCTGCGTGCCTGCTTCCGCCAGTGATCGCGAATGAGATTCCGCGCCACGCCGCGGAGCCAGGGTTCCAGCTCCGCCGGCGGTACGCGCCCGTCCGATCGAATGGCCGCCAGCCACACCTGCTGCATCAGGTCATCCGCCAGATGCACATCGCCGACGCGATACGCAACGAATCGATAGATGCCCGTCGCGCAGCGATCAAACGCCGCGCTCAGCACGTCTTGATCGTCGGTCTCACAGGCAATCGCATCTGTCAGATTCAATCCGATACTCGACACTGTCATGTCCGGAAGCTCCCGGCGACTTTGCTGCCGCCTGTCGGAGAAATAATGGCGCGAAAGGGCGGGGCCCCATGCGGATTCCGGGAATTATCGCAGAATTTCTGGGGAAGTGCCTTCATCCAACCAAGCAAGGGCGACAGGAGAATAGCTTGTCGGGTGCCATGCTTGCCCTCAAAGGCAAGCATGTGAGCGCGTGGTTGGCAACTTTCGTCGGAAACGACAAGAGAATCAGTCTTGTCGTCCTTGTGCGGTGATTTGATATCAGCCCGACCTCAGGGCGCACGATCGTAGACGGGAATTCAAACCCTGTTCTGCTTGTGCCATAAGGACACGCCTTGGAAGATCCTCCAAACTCCCGAAGCCAGACTGCGGACTCTCAATTGATCCAAAGCGCATACCACATCAATTGGCCATCAAAACCACGCTGAATCTGCACCCAGAAATCCGGCGACGTGATTTCGCCTTTTTCCAGATAGGGGACGGCCGCCGTCCCCTGCGCCCAGAGCACAACGTCAAACTCGCGAGGTTCCATGAAGACCCGCTTGAGATTCACGCCGCGCGAGTCGCCGTCGCGCCAGAAGGGGAGCAGCTTGCGACCGTCGAGTATCGCATCGGTCTCATCGAGAAGCCGAATCCACTCTGTCGTCATGATTTCCGTGATGGGCAACGTCAGGACCGCGTGCTGCTTAGGGTTCGGCAACCACTCGAGGACGTCGTCAGTCTCCTTCATCGCGTGGGCCCACATTTCGCGGCTCTGGCGGATCGTTTCCTTGAAGTGTGCATGGGCCAATTTGAGGCGCTCTGGCTCTATGACTGGGAATCGCATGAGATGGATGCAGGCGATCGCGTCGACGATCTGTGGATACCAGTCTCCCTGCATCCCTTGATAGGATTGCTTTTGCAGAAACACGTAGGGCGTCTCAATGTCC
>JAJDEC010000477.1 GCA_029259995.1 Phycisphaerae bacterium | reverse complement strand
ACGCCGTGATCGAAGGCGTCGTCAAAGTCGAGGACGATCCCGACGACACGTCAGTCGGTCTCGGCGGCTTGCCGAATGAAGACGGCGTCGTCGAACTCGACTCGTGCTGCATGCATGGCCCGACGCACAAGGCAGGGGGCGTCGCCGCCCTGCGCAATATTCAGAATCCGTCCCGCGTCGCGAAGCTTGTCATGCAGCGGACCGATCATGTGCTCATCGTCGGCGAGGGCGCCCTGCGATTCGCTCGGGCCCATGGGTTCGAAGAGAAGAACCTGCTGACGGACAAGACGCGCAAGATCTGGCTTCGCTGGAAAGAAACGCACTCGGATCGAGATGACTGGATTCCGCAGGAAACGCTCGAGGACCATCCGGGCGGCGCCGCGAATCCGGATGCGATTCCCTTTACCTACGGAACGATCAACTGCTGTGCCGTGGACGCGAATGGCGATCTCGCCGGCGTTACGACGACGAGCGGCCTGTCCTACAAAATTCCGGGTCGCGTCGGCGACTCGCCGATCATTGGAGCGGGCTTGTACGTAGACAACAAAGTCGGCGCCGCCGGCTCGACGGGGCGCGGCGAGGCGAATCTCCAGAATTGTTCATCCATTCAGATCGTCGACGAAATGCGCCGCGGTGCGTCGCCGGAAGACGCCTGCCGCATCGTGCTTGAGAGAATCGCCGATCACACGGAATCGCGGCTGCGCGATGAGAACGGCCGCCCGAAATTCGACCTGAAGTTCTACGCCGTCTCCAAATCCGGCGAGTACGCAGGCGTCTCCATGTGGTCCGGCGGCAAGTTCACGGTCCATGACGGCGTCAGCGTTCAACAACCCCAGTTGCAATACCTCTACAAGCGGAAGAATCGATAGTCGTGAATGTCTGTGGATTCGTTCTTGATCGCGGGGCGATCGTTCAATCGGAGAGATCGCGGGCGAGTCGCTCGAATTCCGCTTCCAGCGTGAGAAACGCCTTGACAATTTCGGGATCGAAATGCGATCCTGACTCCTCCGCAATGATCTCAACGGACTTGCGATGGGATATGCCGCGCTTGTAAACGCGCTCTGAGCGCAGTGCGTCATACACATCGGCAAGCGCGAGAATTCTTGCTGACAGGGGAATCTCCGCGCCGCTGAGTCCGTTTGGATATCCGCTTCCGTCGAACCACTCGTGATGCGCGACGGCAATATCCTCCGCCATTTTCAGGAACATGGAATCGGGCGTTCGATCAAGAAGGGATCGAACCGTCTCCGCGCCAACGCGCGCGTGGGTTCGCATGACGATCATCTCGGCATCCGTCAGTCGACCGGGCTTCAGCAGAATGGCGTCCGGGATTGCGACTTTTCCGATGTCGTGCAGCGGCGCCGCGCGCTTCAGGTTCCACAGAAATTCGTCGTCGATCTGCGTTTCGTAATGCGGCGTTTGGCGAAGCGATTCCGCGAGTTTCAACGAGAATATCGTCACACGATCCAGGTGCTTACCCGTATCGTCGTCTCGATGTTCGGCGAGCTTCGCCAGCGCGATGACGATTGAGTCTCGCGCTTCGTCTCGTGCCTTCCGCGTCCGCACATTCTGAATCGCCGATGCCGTGCAGTTTGTCAGCAGATTCAAGAAGCTGAGCTCGTTGTCGGAAAACGGCCGCTCGTGAAATCGATCCGTCATGTTCAGCACGCCGATCACGCGCTCCGACGCACAGAGCGGTGTGCACATCATGGGGAGCCCGTTGAACAAGCGGAGATCTCTATCGTCGAGATACTCGGCGGCGTCTTCCTGCGTGTTGAGGATGATCGGCCTGCCTGTCACGAAAACGCGTCCGGCAATGGACTCGCCCACGCGAAGTCGCACATTCGATCGGATGCGTTCGTTGATCCCCTGCGCCGCGGCGATAAACAGGTCCGTTTGATCGTCGTTCGGAAGCATCACGGAGATTCGACGGCACAGCGTGATCTCCGCCGCCGTCGCGATCGTCTTTGCAAGGATCGTGTCGAGATCCTCCGTGCGCGCCAGCAATGCACTCAGTTCCAGCAAGGAGCTCAGGATTCGAGTCTGTTCGCCCAGCACGCCTCGCTCGTTCTTCAGTTCACGCCAGATTCGATGCAGTCTCGAAAGCGAATCGACCCGAAGCACGAATTCTTCCGGATCGAGTGGCTTCGTCAGGACGATGTCCGCGCCCGCCGCCAATCCGCGCTTGATCGAGTCGGAATCGGCGTCCGAATTGAGCATGATGATCGGGATCAACTCCGTCGCCGGGACGGAACGAAAATACTCGATGACGTCGCGATTCCCCGGCCCCCTCAAGGAGCCGTCCAGGATGATGAAGTCCGGATTGACGATTCTGCTTCGATCGACGCCTTCGTCGGCGGAGGTGGAAACATGGACGCGCCACCCCTGGCGATCCAGAATATCCGTGCAAATTCGTCGTGTGTCGATGTCCGTGTCGATGACGAGGGCGACACGGGGGCGCACCCAGTTGACCAAGTCATCGCGCAGCGTGCTCGGCGTCGCCAACGTGGGAGTCGTCATGATCGTCGTCATCGCGCAGCCTGCCCCGATGCGTCAGTCCGGAAGGACGTTGCATTCTCTCAACCAGCATCGGGCGGCCTTCGAACCGATGTGAACAGTCGGTTGACAACATGCGCGAAACGGCCGATTGGCCGCAGTGATTCCGTGATCATGAGATAGGCGCTCTACCGACAAGAAGGCCTCTCATGTCGCATGAACGACTGTTATCGGTAGCCTCGTTCAGTTGCCCTCTTGAGCGACATTTGTCTGGTTGGGCGGTAATTCGTGGCGTCCGATCACGTGATCCGCTGTTTTACGTAATCGGCACGATGTCAGGCAGGACTCGCAGCTATTCGACGCCCCCGAATGTCTCGATGACTGTGGGCGTTTCGCATGCAATGATCTCGGCAACGTGCGCCAGTTCGCCTGCGGACAAGGCCGTCGCATAGGGCTCCGTCGTGTCGCGGGCAATCGTGTAGACCTGAATGAGATTGAACTGCGCGCCCGAGTCCTGAAGTTCGCGAACGCGCCTGCCGAATGCGCGGACCTCTGCGTCCGGCGGCGGCTCGCCATGGACGCGCATCCACAGGGATTGAATCAGAATGGGGCGCGCCCGGGCCGCGTCGAGAATGTTCTCCAACACATGCGACAACGGATAGTTTGGCCGATTGATCAGTTCGTAATACGCCTGCGTCCCCGCGTCGAGCTTGGCCCAGATCTCCCCGTTGTGGGCGTCCATCAATTGCAGGCCGCGTCGAACGTTCGGCTTCGTCAGATAACACGCGTCCGTGATCAACACGATCTTGGTATCCGTCAATCCGCGCTCAGACTTCAGCGCCGCGGCGATCGCCACGGCGTCGTCGAATCGTGGATAAGTCGTCGGCTCGCCGTCACCGCTGAACGCGATATCTCGAACAACCCGCTGATCCGCCGGCAGGGCGTCGATGGGCGACTCGGCAAAGAGCGATCCGTTCATTGCCCGATCGAGCAGATCGGCCAGTTCGCCGCGCAGGACGTCCAGGTCGACCCTGCGGATCGTTGGCGGCGTCGTTCGATCCACCTGGCAGTAAATGCAGTCGAAGTTGCACGCCTTGTCCGGGTTCAGATTAACGCCGATCGAAAGCCCCTTGCTGCGGCGCGACACGACGGGATAGACATAGGCATTGTTCCGCCAGTGCCGATCGTGATCGGTCCACGCGAGCTGGAGCGCAATGTCTCTCGGTGGCTGATCCATGGTGCTATTCTAGGCGAATTGGACATTTGTGGCGTATCGACGCCGTCTCCATCGGCAGAATTCGCCCGTTTTTTGTACGGATTCACGGAACGCCTTTCGGTTTCCGAAACGCCGATTCACTTCGAATGCCATTGACCTGAGCGAAGAAAATACCTAGCCTATTCTTGTCAGATGTCATACCGAATTCAGAACATCTCCAAACATCGACAGTCGGCGGGGGACTTCCTGCGACGGCGCCTGCTCAACAAGGCCATGCTGTGGCGATTGATCTGGTTGCTGCTGTTCGCCATGCACGTGCCGGCCACGATCAAGGTCTACGCCGCGGCCACACAGGTCGGCGAGCCCACGGCCTGGTCTTCACTCGTCCTGCTTGCCGCGACGAATATTTTCTTCGTTCTCGAGATTGTGTTCGCCTGGTCGCTGCGCGTCCTGAGCGATCGAAGATGCCTGATCGCATTCATCCTGATCGTCGCCATGATGCACGCCGGCGTCATCGAACGCGTCATTCCCCAGGCGACTGTCGATCAGGGACTTGAACTTCTGCTCTTCGTGTCCACTGTTGCGACCGTCATGCTGGCATATGTCATCGCCATGGCCGCTCGTTTGATCGGCGTGAATGCCCTGTCCGATCAGGGCCGATTTCTGGCGCGCCTTCGCATGCGATACCATCGCGCGGCCTTCGCGCTGGCGCGAGTGCCGCGATTCTCTCCCTATCGACGCGCCTGCACCCGCCGCGCGCCGCCTTCCCATTTGTCTTAACTCGATCCAACGAGGCCGGAATGGCGCGATGAGAAGTCGTGCGCCATCTGCGACGCTCGGTCCGATCGAGTTCACGACGCCCCCTGGAATTGTCTGCGCCAAATCCGCGGCTAGTGCGATGACGGGTTGGTAATCCTTCCAACAGCGTCTCGCGCCAATTCCAGCCCCTGAAATGAAACCTGCGTCAAGACAAACATAGCAGTTGGGTTCTGTCGGACCGCTTTCGTGCAGGCCGCGAACCATAAACGGATAAAAACATGCGCATAGTGACTATCTTGCTCGTGCTCGCGGCGGCGCCCATGGCGTCGGCGGAGCAGTTCGAGTTTCTCGTCGGCGTCGATGTCGGTCTCTGGCCCGGTACTCAGCGATTCATCGCGCCGTCGCCAGGTCCCGGCGTGGCCGGGCCGGCCTACGACGGCGACCGACTCGTCGGGACTTCCGATGTGGGTCCTGCGATTGTCTTTGCCGGGATCAGTCCGCCCCTTTTTCCGCCGAACGATCTCGGCACGCTCTCCTGCACCTATCGGCGCGGAAGCGTTCCGCTCGGTCCCGGAGGAACCTTGCCCCTCGTCGGCGTCGATTTCCTTGGCGGACCGCTGCTGGATCTCGACGGCGATCTGAACAACGGCGCCAGGAGCCTGGTTCCCGTCATTTCAGGACAAACCGTCGCAACGCCGGTTCGCGTTCCGGGAACCAGCAGCCACATCGATCTCGATGTCGACCTCGGATTGTCGTCGATCGAACTCGTCGGATTCGAGGCCGCCGGCACGAATGAAGGCGGCCCGGGTATTGGTCCCGGCATCGCCACGGTTCTTCTGACGCTGGCGGGCACGGGCCCAGACGGAACGGCGACAGCCGTCGCTCCCAATCCCGCGTTCGACACGCGCATCGGCGCGATCACGCCGCATGCGACGCTGCCGGGCGTGTTCGCCATCAACGATCTGCAGGTCGAACTCTGGTACGACTCCATCGAACCCAACAGTTCGACGGCGTCTGTCCTCGGCACGTTGCAGCACTTCGCGACGTTTGGCGGCTGGCTCGTGGTCGCCGACTGCGAAACCGGCGAGTTTCCGTTGCTATCCGGAGAGGGACTCGGTTCGACGCAGTGGCCCGCTGCCGACACATCACAAGTGGGGCAGGCCATCAATACGGCGCACGGCCTCGCCGGCGGATCGGCCGTCATCACGTCGGGCAACGCGGCCGATGATTTCTCCGCGGCCGGAAACGGCGGCGTGGCGATGTCGGATTTCGGCGGCGATCTCGGCGCCTATCTCGACAGTGTCGTCGTTCCGCTGCTGGTCAATGATCAACAGGCCTTCGTCTACCTCGAGTCGGCGTCCTTCGGCCTGAACAACAGCGGCGATCCGATCTACGCCGATTCGATCGCCTATGACCTCGTTGTTGTCGCGGCCGCGCAGTCGTTCGGAACGAGTGCATTGCCCGGCGACATGAACAATGACGGCGACGTGACACTCGCCGATGTGCCGCAATTCGTGGATGCGCTCCTTGCGGGCGCGCCCGGCGGATGCGGTGGAAATCCTGCCGATGTGAATCTGGATGACAGCATCGATGGATTGGATGTGCAGAGCCTCGTTGGCCTGCTGAACCAAATGTGACTCCCGAAATCATCGCGATTTCGTGGGGGGGAACCCCGCGGGCGAAAACGCCCGCAACATGGGGAATGAAAGGATCTGAAAGATGAAGGTTTTTGGAACGCAATTGGCGATCGTCATGCTGACGACGCTGGCCATGACGACGGTCGCACAGGCCGATCGATTCGAACTGATGACGGGCGTCGACGCCGGACTGGCGCCCGGCGCACCGCGATTCGTCACGTCGCAGCTCGGCAACACCATCCCGTTCTTCGACGGCGATCGACTTGCCGGCTCCGGCGCCGCCACGCCGACAGGCTGGCAGGGCGTCTCGCCGCCGCTTTACTCGACGAACCAGTTCGGTTCGCTCAGTTTCATGTTCCGACGCGGCAGCTTGTCGCTACCGTTCCCGCCGACGCCGCAGCAGTTGCCGCTTCAGGGCATCGAATTCCTCGGCGGTCCGCGGCTCGATCTCGACGGCGATCTCAACAACGGCCAACGCGGCCTCGCCCGACCTGTCGGCGCGACGCCCGCCGAGATTCCCGGGATCAAGAGCTTCATCGATCTCGGTATCGATCGCGGCAATAACACGTTGGCGCTTAACGATTTCGATGCGACAGGCACCAATCCGGGCTCGAACGGTCTGTCCGGTGACTTCGGCGTCACGACCATCGTCCTCGCCGGAACGCAGGTTGACGGCACGCAGACAGGCCCGATCAATCCGGCGTTCGACACGCGCAACGGCACGTTGACCGACATCGGTCCGGGCATCACACAGATCAGCGATCTCGGCTACGAGTTCTGGCAGGACGGCATCGCCGAATCGGCGACGCCCGCGACGGAGACACTCGGCTCTTTCCAGTACCTCGGCGGAATGCGCGGCTGGCTCATCGAGCGCGACGGATTCGGCAACTTTCCGACGCTGACGGGCGCTCTCGGCGGAACGCTCTGGCCGACGATCAACACGACGGACGTCGGCGCAATGATCAATCGATCCTCATTCGGCGTCGACACGATTACCGACGGCGTGCCGAATGATCAGTTCAGCCTTTCGCCTGAAGGACTTCCAACGGGCGATCTCGGCGCGTATCTGGACAGCGTCGTCATTCCGCTCATCGATCCCAATGCCGAGAGCTTCGTCTATCTCGAAGCATCGGGCATCGGCACGAGCAACTCGGGCGATCCTGTGTTCAAGGCGACGAACGGCTACGACGTCGTCCTGATCGGTCAGACAATTCCCGAGCCCGC
>JAJDEC010000476.1 GCA_029259995.1 Phycisphaerae bacterium | reverse complement strand
AGCGTTCGATTGCTGAAGCGGCTCGTTTGGTACAAGAGAGCGGTATATCCCGACTGGGAACGATCGATCGCGCCTTGCGCGGCGACATCGAGACGATTGTCGCCAAGGCGCTGGAAAAAGAACCCGATCGGCGATATGCCTCGGCCAGTGAACTGGCGCTGGATATCCGCAGGTATCTGTCTAACCAACCCATTGTTGCGCGACCGTCCAGCGCTGTTTATCAGATTCGAAAGTTTGCGTCACGGCATCGCGCGGCGGCGGTCGCCACGATCGCGATCGCCGTCACGCTCATTGGCGCGACGGTCTTTTCGGCATCGTTCGCCGTCAATGCGGAGCGAGCGCGGGGCAAGGAGCAATCAGCGCGCGAGGAGGCGGACCAGGCGCGAATCGACGCCGAGCGTCAATCCGACATTGCGGCCGCGGTGATCGAATTCCTGAATAACGATCTGCTCGCATCGGTCGCGCCGAGCCCTTCTCAAGATGAAGGTAGCGGCCGAGACGTGAAGATGTCTGACGTCCTGACTGAGGCAGCGACCCGAATTGAAGCTGCCTGCGCCCCGGGCAGTGCGTTCGAGAACAAGCCGGAAGTAGAAGCCGCGATTCGTCTGACGCTGGGTGATACGCTGATGAGTCTGGGCGACGTCAGCGCCGCCTATCCCCACTTGCTCAGATGCTACGAACTACGCAGCAACGCCTACGGGGACGGGGCAGAAGAGACGCTCGAGGCGGTTGTCAGTCTGGGCGGCGCCCTCTACCAACAGGCAAAGCTCGACGAGGCGATCGCGCTTTTCGAACAGGCACTCAAGAACTGTCGCCTCACTTTGGGGCCGGATCATGCGCTCGTTCTCGAATGCGAAATCCGTTACGCAAACGTCCATTGGAGAAAGCGACAGTTTGAACCCGCGCTTGCGTTATTCAATCACGTCCATGAAGTCTGCCTGGCGACGCTCGGTCCGGACCATGAACAGACCGATACACCGCTCATGAGCATCGCCCTCGTGTACGCGCAGCAGGGACGAAACGAAGAGGCCGATAAGATCATGCGGCCCGCGCTGGCACGGTATACGGCGAGACTTGGCGAAGACCATCCGGCGACGCTTCGGCTGGCGAACAATCTCGGGCTCATTACGCTGCGCCTGGAGCGCTTCGAGGAGGCCGCGGACATTCTGGAGTCCGTTCTCGAGCATCGTCGGCGCGTGCTTGGGCCGGACCACTACGAAACGCTCTCCACATGTATCAATCTGGGATCCGTCCTGATCGGTCTCGATCGGGCATCGGATGCGGAATCGGTCTTTCAAGAAGGATACAACGCTTCCCTTGTGCGATACGGCCCGGACCACATAAGAACGCTGTCCCTGCAACTCGGGCTTGCCAATGCGTTGAGGGATCAGCGTCGATTCGAAGATGCGGAGCCGCATTATCTGGAGGCGATTCGGCGCCGGGAAGCCACGGTCGGCCTCAGCCATCGGCAGACCATTCTCGTCCACATCGGGTTGTTCGAAATGCGAATGAAGCAGGACCGGAAGCGCGAGGCGGAGAAACTGCTTTCGCGTCCGGTCGCCGCGTTGCGGGAGGCCGGCAAGCTGGCGGATGATTCGGGTTGTGTGGAAATGTTGATTGCGTG
Organism: Phycisphaerae bacterium; assembly: GCA_029259995.1. Lineage (GTDB taxonomy): Bacteria > Planctomycetota > Phycisphaerae > UBA1845 > UTPLA1 > ECT2AJA-110-A. The sequence goes on along the minus strand of JAJDEC010000476.1, from coordinate 5,504 downwards.
TCGGCTGGATCTTGGAATGCACGACGAGGCGATTGATCTGGCGCGGGCATATGCTGCATCGATCCGGGCGAATGAAGGGGAAGACTCGCCGAACGCCATCAGGGTCAGAGAGCTGATCCAACAGACCGAAGCGCGCATTGCCGGGAAACTGTCTTCGCAGGATGCGTCAAACTAATCCGCGTAAGAACAACTGACGAACGCGCAGATTCTCTTGTGACCCGATACTCTAGCGCTCCTGAATCTGAGCCAACGCTGGAGGATTTCTCGAGTGCTTTGATCATCCGGCCTTGCCCACCCGACTCTGGCCGAAACGCCTGTTGTCTTCAGCAAAACTGAAACCGAGTCCGCTCACTCCAGGGCCGGATTACGGACCGGTCAGCAATGCGACGAACCCGCTCGTATCGTCCGTTCCGACAGCGCCGTCATTATTCGTGTCGGCATTCAATGCGTCGCAGGCCGGGAATTGTGCCGCGTAGCCGACAGGATCGGTCAAGGCAAGAACAAACCCGTCGATGTCATTTCCGTCGATGAATCCATCGCAGTTCATGTCACCAGCCGCAATCGTGACCGACGGAACAAAATCAGACAGGACGATTGAATCAGCGAGATAGTTGACGATAAACTCGCCGTCGGCAGTCATCAAGACGCCCACGCCACCCGCGTTTGGCGCATTTTCGAACGATCCGCTGATGCTGCCTGCGGTAATAATCACGAACGAGTCGCCGGAAGCCGGTTCGTACCCATCCAACAACTGAACGTCGAGTGTTCCCGCCAGCGTCAGCGGGCCGTTGATTGTCAGCACGTCGTGCTCGAATTCCGGCGTCGTACCGGCGAGCTCGATCGTGATTGTCCCCGACGTCTCATTGATGAATTCTGCATTGATCGTGAGCCGGCCCGGCGAATTGCCCGGTGATGTGTTGGCGCTATTGATCAGTCGTGTGCCGTTGACAATGCCCGTACCATCGAGCTTGCCGCTCTGCCAGCGGGATTCCTGTCCGAAGCCAAGCGTTCCGTTGATTGTCATCGTGCCGTCGTTGTCTACCGTGCCGACATTCAGCGCGCTTTGCGCGTCGACAGTGACCGTTCCATCGTTCTCAAACTCTCCGCCGATGGTCAGCGTTGCGCCATTCTGGAGCATGAGATTTCCGTTGTCATCATTGAGGAAATCGACGTTCTGTCCGTCAGGCAGGTTGTCGAACGATGCGTCCGGGCCACGCATTTTGATCGTAGCGTTGTTTGTCAGAATCGGAGATGAAGCACCGCCATTTAATGACAGCGATTTGGCGTCCTCAACGATCCACGTGCCGTTCTCAAGCGTCGTGCCATTGAGCGTGATGCAATCTGTGAACGCCAGCTGCCCCTCCGAAGCATGCACGGTTCCAGAATTGTCAAATCGAATGGTGTTCAGCGACAAGCCGACGCTATCGTCTACGACTTTCCTGAACACGCCATTGTTGTTAAATAACGTGTCGGTGCCAATACTCGTGAATCGTGCGATGCCCGCGCCGACCGATTCGATCTCGAACATTCCGTTGTTCACGAATTCAACAAAGCCATCAAGGATCATGTCGCTTCCGCCGATCAACGTCGCCGTGCGGCCGTCTTGCAGCGTGAATGTTTGACGGTCACCGGACTCCGGTCCTTTTAGGATCACTCGGCCGCCGCTTCCGGTACTTTCGAACACAACATCGCTGTTCGCATTGAACGTACCAAGGTCATTGTTCTTGAAGAAGTTGTACTTCGTGTTTTCAAAGTGAATGATCGCGTCGGACGTCGTCACGTCTGCTGCGATGTCCATGGTGTTTTTCAACACGTACGTCGTGGTGTCCGGACCGACGAGCGTCAACGAGCCGCCGCCGTCGGGTGTATCACCCCCAAGGAACGTCGTCGTGCCACGGCCTGTTCCGAGGAACGAGGCGTCTATTTCCGGAATCGTGTGTTCAATCGCCCCGCCATTGCCGTGGTCGTGATTGAGCCCACTCATCAATTTCGCATTGAATGTCTTGACCGCGCCGGCAGCGGACTTGAGCAAGCCGCCATTGATGATCGGTTGGCCGCCCGACTCACCGATGACGCCGTTGATCGCGAGCTCGCCGACGCCTTCCGTCTCGATCGTTCCACCCAAACTCGAGAACTTGACGTTGATCGAACTGCTCACTCCACTGGAATTGGCGACGCGGCCCATATTGGTGAATCGGGCGTTCTGGATCGCACTGGCGACTCGACTGATATCGCCGCCGTTGCTGAATACGTATTCCGATTCAGCAGGATTAACGATTTCGGCGTCTTCACCCATCTCGAGATCGCCGCTGCCGGAGTGGTGGATCTCGTTGTCGTTCGTCATCGTGGCGCCCGCGGCCAACAGAACATCATCTTCGGCAGTCAGATCTATCCGACCGTTGGCGCTGTTCGTGACCTGGGCATCGAGTGTTCCGCGTGACCATTCGAATGTGTTGTCATTGGAGAATGTGCCGCGGATCGTGCCGCCGTCAAGAAAGAAGTCGCCCTCTGCCGTGTTCGAGTAATCGCCCGCGAGCACGCCGCCGGTCATTTCCGCATTGCCGCGATTGGACATGAAGCTACCGGCTTCGCCGAGAATACCGCCCGTTTGCTGAAACGTCCCGTCGCCGACGATCTGCAACGTTGCCGATGTGTCGCGAGGCCGCATCGTGCCGCCGGACAGACGAAACGTGCCCTGCCCGCTGCCTGTGGCAGAGCCGAGCGTGCCGATGATTTCGTGCAGCGTCGCGCCACTCAGTGATCTGTATTCGACAATGCCATCGCCAGTGAACTTGAAGTCGACGTTCTCCGTAGTCGAACTCTTCTCGACAAGGACTTTCGAGTCGGCCCCGTTGGCCTCCAGTGTGCCGCCCATCAGTTCGATCAATTCGCCGCCAAGCGCGATCGACCCGCTATTGGATCGCATAGCGGCATCACCGCTTTGCTGATAATGCGCTGTAATGAGTGAATCGATGCTGCCGCCCGTTTTTTGGATGATCCCCATATTCTCGAGCGTTCCCGGACCGCTACCAAACAACGCTGGCGTGATATTCTGATCACCCAAGAATGTGATCGTACCATCGGATGCGTTGATCAGTTTGCCGTTGGCGTCAATTCCGATGCCCGTGAACGCATTTCCAGTCAGTTGAATCATCCCGTTGTTGCGAACGCTGCCGCCGTCACCGCGCGAAATCGTCATGACGCTCTGTACGTCGATCATGGCCCCCGTGTCGTTGACGAACTCACCTCCGATCATGCCGCGCCCCGCCGCCATCGGTCCGATGACGGCGCCGCTTATCCAGTGGATTCTGTCTTTGTTCGTAATCGTGCCGTCTGCCTGGAGATTTGCATTGTTACTATTCATGGTGAACGGCGCATTTGAGTCGCAGCGCAGATTCGCGGCGCGGCCCGATTCCGCCAACATCGTCGCCCCGTCGTTGCGGACGACACCGAATCCACCACTAATGATGTCACCTTCGATCTTGTGGGTGCCGGCGCGCCACGCCGCAGCCCCGTTGTTTTGAAGTGTGAAGCTGACGCCTTCCGTCTTGCTGGTGCTCAACCCGTTCGCGCCAATCGAGAAGAGCGCGCCGTTTCCGTTGCCCCCGTCGACGGCGACGATTGGCCCCTGGAGCCTGATCTTGTCGGGGAACGGGTTCGCGAATCGAAGCTCTCCGTTCTGAACGTCGATCACGCCGATACTCGTGATCGGTGCAGTCACTTGCGAAAAACCGAATGCCCCCGGGCTATTCATCACGAGCGTGCCTGTTTGCGTGAACAAACTCGTCTGTTCGCCTGGCCCGCGCCCGATCACGCTCGAACTTCCACCCGTAAAACGCCATTCTCCGCCGGAATGGTGGATCATAGCGCCGTCGTTCATGTCAATCGAACGGTTCACGATGACGGTGCCGTTGTTGGTGAAGAGTGCATCCGTAATGCCCGGCGCCCCAATGCCGCCGAGTCTTGTTTCGACGGTCGCGCCGGATTCGTTGGAAAAACCCATATTCGTGACCAGCCCGATATGCCATTCGAAAAAACCGTGGTTGGTCACGCTCGACATCGAATTGCCTTCGAAAACGAAGGGCGTCGATGCGTTGGACAGGTTCAGCGTCGCATTCTGCATGACAGTCCCACCGCCCGCCTTGACAAACGATGTGCCTGTACCGCCGCCGTCGAGTGTGATGCTGTTGATATTGGCGCCGTTAAACTGAACCGAACCGGAATCCGACATGTCAAGCGATCCGCTGATCGTCGTGTCGCCGTTGAAGACGATCGTGGCGATCCCGGAAGGCGACAGCGTGCCGTCGATGTCCGCGTCGCCGAAAAAGGCCAGCGTTCCACTGCTAACGTCAAGCGCCCCTGCCACCAACGCAAACGGTGCGGATACGGAAGCCTGACCCGTGCCGCCGCTCTTTCGGAACGTCCCCATCACACTGAGAAGATGATTCGATCCGCCGGAATCGCTGACATTGCTGTCGCGCAGGAACTCCAGCGTGCCGCCGATGTTGATTTTCCCGTCGTCCTGAAGCGTCAGCGCTCCATTCGCTCCGCCGGTCCCGACCACCATATGAGCCGTGTTGAATTGCCAGGATCCGCCGACCCGCAAACTGCGCGAGACGTCGACCATTCCATTCGAGTCAAACGTGCCGCCCCCCAGGAATCGACCATCGTCCGAGGTCGTGTTCCCTTCGATCGTGAGGATCTGTCCGCCGCCGTTTATCGTGACACCGCCGGCAGCACCTTGATTCAGAATCAGAGAAGAGATCGTGATCATCTCGGATAGATCGACACTTGCGCCGTTCAGGATCGCATTGAACGAATTCATGTCATCATTGTTAGGTACGATCTCTGGCGACCAATTCCCCGCTGTGCTCCAACCAGTGTCGTTCGGCTCACCATTGGTCCAGTTGACAGTGGTCTGGGCTTGCAAATGCGAGTGAATCAAGAGTATCAGACCAAGCGTCGTTGCGAACCTCATGCCGGAATTCCTTCACATACGGAGACTCGATTGAACATGACATGACGACGTGAAATTATTGAATCCCGTGCCGCCGATTATTGAGATCATTGCCATAGTGGTTACGGATCAGCATTCAATCCGGATTCACGGAATCTGGTGTTTAAATACTTTTGGTTCTTCAGGGGTTTGCGGGGACCGTTGACGGCGCTTGTTGACGCGGCGGCTGCATTCCACCAAGTCCCGGTAGGGACAACTTGAAAATAGCCCAGCCTTTTCAAGGCTGGGATTGCGACGAAAGTCCTGTTACGCATTGCCGTCCCGGAGGGACGGCGTGAGCCAGGCGCGTGGCACTCATTCCGTCCCTACGGGACGGAAATTGGTCATCGTAGCTGCGTGCCCCAGCGATAAAGAAGAATGCGCACGAAGCATCAGGCCGCGTCCTCTCTGACGAGCAATCGTGCGTGATAAATGGTGACTTTTGCAATGACCCAGCGCTCGACGCGTTCAAGTCGGCGGACCCATGGCGGCAATGGCGCGAGTCCAC
>JAJDEC010000475.1 GCA_029259995.1 Phycisphaerae bacterium | reverse complement strand
CGGCGTAGCGTCCACCCACCGTGGCAGTGGCGTCGAAGTGAGGGGCGTCCGCTAGCAGCCCGTGGTGAAAGTGCTTCGAGGCCAGCGGCGCGACATTTCGCGTCAGATCGAGGGAGCGAAACGGAGGCGAATCCTGAAGATTCGCTGAGTTTCGTGTACGAAGCGCTGGCGTGAAATGGCCGTCGATGGACCGAATGACTTTTGCCACGGGCTGCCAGGCGGCTTGCCGCCGTTTCGTACGGATTTGACAAGTCTTGAATCACGTCGCGCGCCGGAAATCCCTCGAAAGCCGAAACGCAGCCAGCGAATTGCAAACTCGCGGTCATTCGATGCATGGGAAATACGGTAATCATTGGCCCGAATTCAATCGCCTGAAGATTCCGGCCGGCCGCCAACGGGAAACCCGCGTGTTGAATTGAAGACTGGATCTTGCAACGTGCCGCCGAACAAACCGATATCCGCGGAATAGAGGCCGGCCTAGCCGATTTTCCACGGCTCGCGCTTCAGGATGTCGCGCAGGTCCGAGACGGCGTCGCTGGCCGCCCTGGCCTGGTCGGCGCTCGGACGATCCTTGACAACGCTTCCCAAAGTCCGGCCGGGCGGATTCGTGCCCTCCGACTGCATGATCGCGTGAATCGCCTTCTCCAGGTCGTCCACCAATCGACGCAACGTCGGCAGATATTCTTTTCTCGTGTCTCGATCACCGTAGCGGCGAGCGTGCGCGTCCAGCATGCTGACAAGCGCAGCAAGGACCTGGCGCTTTGCATCGACGCCCGCTTTCGCCGTCGCGATGCCGGCAGCCGTTCTGTAGCCGGCTGCGTCTTTCAATTCGTCCTGACTTCCCAGATCGATGTGCTTCAGTCGAGCAGCGAACACGGACGCCAGGGCATTCGCCTGGAGATCGCCACCGGCAAAATTCGGAATCACGCCGGCGAAGTCCATCGCTTCGTACACGACACGAAGCAGGGCTTCATTCTTCGTGTTCGCTCCGACGTCGCCGAGCATATCCAACGCGCTGCTCATCAGCGACTGATTGTCGCCGATCTTCGATCGCAAGTCTCGAATTCCGCTGGCACAATGATATTGCACGGATTCATAAGGTGATCGCAAACCCGAGATCAGGGATTGCCCAGTCGATGGATGATCGATGGTCCGGAGCACCATCGCTGCGTCTTCGGCGACGGGCCGGGAATCCCCGAGCACCAGCGGCCCGAGATGAAACGCGCTTCGCTCCGCATAATAATCGAGGGCCGGCCCCGTCGCTCCGGAAATGGCCAGGGTATCGAGGAAACGCATCCGCGCTTTCTCGCGATCGTCCGGCGTACCGTCGGCCTCGCGACTGAGTCGCTGGGCTCGATCCTGCACTTCCTGATCGACGCGTGCCCGATCCTCGTTCGTCAGATCCGGCTTCTTGATAATGCTCTCAAGCTTGTCGGCCGCACGCGCAGGGGTCGACCACGTCGTCGCAGCAATCGCGACGATCCAGAGCCAGCGAGAAATAGGTCGCATAGAATGAATACCTTCCGGCTTCAAAGGGGTTTGATCAGTCCGTCGGATCTCCCCGCGTCGTAGGCGGGATGCAGCCTGGTAATGCCGATGCGGCGTTCAGCGCGGCGGCGCAGTCCGCGGACGCCTCAATGCAAAGCCTATCCAGACTCATCAACCTAGCAAGACCCCGCGCACAGTGTCAAGCGGCCGGTCCGGCGGCCATTCTCTCCAATTCGCCGCGACGCCGTCCGCGCTCTGCTTGTACCGCATTCGAGCAACCGATAACATTGTTATCCGGCTCGGCCCTTCCGAAGCATTCGACGAAACCGATGTGGAAACCTTCATGAAATCCGACGGCAACATCCCCGCGCCCGCCGTCCGCAGGCTGAGTCTCTATCTGCGACAGCTTGAAGTCCTGTGGGGCGACGATCGGCAGAAAGTTTCCTCCAGGGAACTCGGCAACGCCTTGCGGCTCACGGATTCACAGATTCGCAAGGATCTCGCCTATTTCGGCCAATTCGGTCAGGCCGGCGTTGGTTACGATATTGCCGAGCTGACGACGAACATTCGAAAAATATTGGGTACGGATCGAACCTGGAACGTATTGCTCGTCGGCGCCGGCAATCTCGGGTCCGCGCTGTCGGCCTATCGCGGATTCGCAAAAAAGGGATTCCGCCTTGTCGCCGTCTTCGACTCCGACAGGAAAAAAGTGGGCAAACCCCTCGCTTCCAATCCCGATCTCATTGTCCAGCACATCGACGAACTCGAGTCCCAGGTCAAACAACGCGAGATCCATCTGGCCATCAACGCCGTCCCGGCGGACGCCGCCCAGCAGATCGCCCATCGGCTCGTCAAGGCGGGCGTGAAAGGACTCTTCAATTTCGCCCCCGTCAATCTTGACGTCGATTCCGATGTCGCCGTTTCGTCTGTCGATCTTGCCGTTCAGTTGGAACAGCTCTCATTCCAGGTCAGCATGACGCAGTCTTTCGTCGAATCCGAGAAAACGCGCCGCCGCCGAAAGAAGCAGTAGTCCATGCTCCGTGCGCAATTCCGGCCGATTCGCGAGACGCATCGCGCCTCGTCATTGCCGGATTGCGAATATTCCAGCAGCGGATACGCACAGGAATCTCGCCGCCAATCCCCTTGCAGCAGCCCCGATTGGATCGATCCGGCCTCGCGGGTATCATGCATCGCCGTTCGCCGCCGATTTCTGAGCGCAACCGGAAGACGTCATGACCGAAGCCGACGAAGTAGTCATCTCCATACGAAACCTGCGCAAGAGTTTCCGGGGAAAAGACGGCACGGAACACGTCGTGTTGCAGGACGTCACGTTTGATATCCATCGCGGCGAAACCATCATCATCATGGGCGGCAGCGGCTGCGGAAAAAGCACGCTTTTGAACTGCCTGATCGGCGAATACGACGTTTCCGCCGGCGAAGTTCATTATCGCACGCGCGACATGGACGCGCCGCGCAACATCGTTGGCATGGACGAAGGCTCGCTCAACGAAATCCGAAAGCGATTCGGCATCCTCTTTCAGAGCGGGGCCCTGTTCAACTCAATGACGCTGGCCCAGAACGTTGCGTTGCCGCTCAAGGAACACAGTTACGTCGATCCGCAGATCATCGACATCGTTGTCACACTCAAGCTTCAGCAGGTTCATATGCTGCCCCATCGTGACAAGATGCCGTCGATGCTCTCCGGCGGACAGAAAAAACGCGCCGGCCTCGCCCGCGCGACCGTGCTGGATCCGGAAATCCTCTTTTACGACGAACCTTCCGCCGGTCTCGATCCTGTCACGAGCGCCGCCATCGACGAACTCATCATCGACTTATCCAAGAAGCTCAACGTCACGAGCATTGTCGTGACGCATGAAATGGACTCCGCGTTCCGCATCGCGGACCGCATGGTCATGCTCGATCACGGTCGCGTCCTGAAGATCGGCCGCCGAGAGGAATTTGAACACTTGCGCGACATGCCGATCGACGAACTCGAAACCCGCGACGAGAAACTCATGAATCAATTTCTCAACGGCCTCACGCGCGGCCCCCTGACGGACGCGGAAGGCCTCAGCGAATTCGAGAAACTACTCGTCCTCAGCGAGGAGACAAAACACTGATGGCGGAGCAACGGCGAAACGAATTCATGGTCGGGATGTTTACCATCGTCGTGGTCGTCCTCTTCGCCGCGATTCTCATTTGGATCGGCAAGAGCACGCCCGGCGGACAGCAGCGCATCACGATTCGCTTCCAGCCCACGCCCATCATGCCGCCCATCAAGAAGAACGCCGCCGTGATTGTCGGCGGCCAGCCCGTCGGAAAAGT
>JAJDEC010000474.1 GCA_029259995.1 Phycisphaerae bacterium | reverse complement strand
CCTAACTATGAGGGTCCTAAGGTAGCGAAATTCCTTGTCGGGTAAGTTCCGACGCGCATGAATGGCGAAACGACTGCTGCACTGTCTCAAGGACCGACTCGGTGAAATAGGACTTGTGGTGAAGATACCACATACCCGCGGAAAGACGGAAAGACCCCGTGAACCTTTACTGTAGCTTGGTATTGGAGCCGGCTATTACATGCGTAGGATAGGTGGGAGGCTTTGATCTGTCGGTTTCGGCCGGCAGGGAGCCATTGTTGAAATACCACCCTTGTACTAATCGTCTCCTCACCCTGACCCGTGAAGCCGGGCAGGGGACAGTGCTAAGTGGGCAGTTTGACTGGGGCGGTCTCCTCCTAAAGAGTAACGGAGGAGCACAAAGGTTGGCTCAGCACGGTTGGCAATCGTGCGCAGAGTGTAAGGGTACAAGCCAGCTTAACTGCGAGTTATACAGAACGAGCAGATACGAAAGTAGGTCCTAGTGATCCGGTAGTCCCGTGTGGAAGGGCTATCGCTCATCGGATAAAAGGTACTCCGGGGATAACAGGCTGATGACCACCGAGCGTCCATAGCGGCGTGGTCGTTTGGCACCTCGATGTCGGCCCATCGCATCCTGGGGCTGTAGGCGGTCCCAAGGGTTTGGCTGTTCGCCAATTAAAGCGGTACGCGAGCTGGGTTCAGACCGACGTGAGTCAGGTCGGTCCCTATCTTCCGTGGGCGCAGCAAATGTGACAGGAGACAACTTTAGTACGAGAGGATTGGGTTGTAGGTACCGCTGGTGCACCTGTTGTCCTGCATAAGGGCAGCGCAGGGTAGCTAAGTACCGAAAGGATAAACGCTGAAAGCATCTAAGCGTGAAGCCCCCCTGAAGATAACATTTGCATGCTATTTATAGCGAGAGACCCCTCGTAGACCACGAGGTTGATAGGCTGGAGGTGTAAGTGCAGAGATGCATTAAGCTGACCAGTACTAACGGTCGATTGCTTGACCATATTGATGAATCGATTGCCAGTTGACGGTGCAACTTAAGAAGTTGGCTGGCAGACGCATCAGAATCACCATCACATTCGGCAATAGTTCTGATTGTTCTCTTGCTGAGATGATCCGTTTCGCACCCACTTTATTTCTGGTATTAAGCCCCGCGCGGCGGAGACGTCGCGCGAGGCCTTGCCGGTGCATATACCCGATGGGAAACACCTGAACCCATTCCGAACTCAGAAGTGAAGACTTCGGGGCCGATGATAGTCCCTGCGGGCGAAAGTAGGTCAGTGCCGGTTTATTTGAAAGCCGCGTGTCGAAAGACACGCGGCTTTCTCCTTTTCTACATTTCTCATTCTTACGCCACTCGACGATGATCCGGCGAGGTTTCGCGCATTGCAGCAGCCTCGTGATCCCGGTTACAAATTCAACTTCGCCCGATTCGCGCTGGTTCGTTGCCTGTCAGCTGTTGGCGAAGATGTCATTGAGGCGACTTGAGTGAGAGTCCAGATGATTCCGTTCTCGATCGTGGTACTGGTTGGATCTGCATGCCTGATGCAGCCGTTGGAGCCGGTCCAGGCTTCGAGTCGGCTTGCGTCTTCTTCGCAAGCTCGCGCGGTATCTCTTCATGCCGTGCGATCGGTGCTTCTCGATGATGTTCGAAAGATCGTGGCGCCGGGAATTCCGGGGCCGTTGGTGGTCTATGGTCACGACGCGTTTGTTGTTGCGACAGGCCGGTTCGATCGGCAGGGAAATCGGGCGCCGGTTGTCGCGGCTGCTGAATTCGATGGCGGTCGTGTTGTCGCATTCGGTCATACGGGTTATCTCGATCGCAGTGCGCTCGAAATCGCTGACACGGCGCGATTGATGATCAACGCCGTTCACTGGGCCGGACGGCGGAACCGGACGACGATCGGCCACAAGGGCGATCAATCGGTGAGGGCATCGCCTGTTCGCATCGCGGTGGTCAACAATGATCCGCTCAGGGCGATGTTCGATCGGCACGGGTTGCAGTCGGATTCGCTGCCTCTGAAAGAGATCGTCACACGCCTTGATCGATTTGACGTCATCTGTCTCGGACAGTCGGCGCTGGATGACCACGAAATTGCGGCAGTGCGAAAGCACCTGCGATCGGGCGGCGGTCTGATCATGGCCGGCCTGGGCTGGGGCTGGCTGCAGTTGAATCCTGAAAAGTCGCTCGATATGCATCCGGGTAATCGGCTTCTTGCCGACGCCGGAATTGCGTGGGGAGACGGCTACTTGAGAGAGAACTCCGATGGCGGATTCTTGATTGATTGCGTCGCGTCGCCGAATTGTCACGCCCTGTCTGCGATTGGAACACTAGAGGCGAGCGCAAAAGCGTCGTCGGGGAGGCCGGCTGCCGAAGTTTCGCAGTCCGCCGTGACGGCGCTTCTTGCCGTCCGAACCGTTGGTTCGGGCGATCAGGTTCTGCTGCCTCGCATTCGCAGACTTTCGGCGGCGCATCGTGATGGACTCGTGCCCACGGAGCGCTCGCCGCTCACGTCGAATCGGCACGCACTTGGGCGCGTGCTTCTCGCCTTCGAAATCGTTGAGGCGCTTCGAACTCCGCCTGCCGAAATCCAGGGGCATCCCGCGGCCGAACATTTTCCCGGCGCCGTACCGGCTGATGCGACGCGCGTGACCAGGCTTGTCGAACTCGTTCCGGGCGTGTCGGGTTGGCAGAGCACGGGCCTGTATGCCGCGCCGGGTGACGTCGTGGAGATCAGGTTTCCGAAAACGATCGACATTCGGGGCCATGCCGTTCGGATCGGGGCTCATATCGATGAGCTGTATCATCACGATTCCTGGAAACGCGCTCCGCAGATTTCGCGGCGTTTCCGATTGTCTGCGCACGAAACCCGCGTTGTGAATGCGTTTGGTGGTCTCATCTATATCGAGTGTCCGGGCGATGCCAAAAGTATGACTGACGTCAGCATTTCTGGCGCCGTTGAAGCGCCGCATTTTGTTCTTGGAAAAACGAATGTTGACGATTGGAAGCGTCGGATTCGTTATCTGCCCGGGCCGTGGGCCGAATTGGCGTCGTCGAAGATCGTTGTGACCGTCCCGTCGACGTCGGTCCGCGCACTCGACGATCCAGAGTCGCTGATGCGCTTCTGGGATCGAGTTTCCGACGCGCACGCGTCGCTCGCTGCGATCCCGCTGGAGCGGAAGCGTCCGGAGCGATTCGTCGCCGACATCCAGATCAGCGCCGGATACATGCACGCCGGTTACCCGATCATGACGCATCTCGACGCGACGAAGCCGATGACGCAGCTTGATGTCCTGCGTCAGGGGAGTTGGGGGCTTCTGCACGAGTTGGGCCACAATCATCAATCGCCCGATTGGACCTTCGACGGGACGGGCGAAGTCACGTGTAATCTCTTTGCGCTGCACGCGATCGATACGATCTGCGAACCGCCGGCCGGCACGCGCGGTCATTCCACCGTTGACAAGCCGCCGTCGTATGATGAATACGTGAGACGCGGGGCGAAGTTTGACGAATGGAAGCGTGATCCGTTTCTTGCGCTGCAGATGTATGTGCAGCTTCAGCGCGAATTCGGTTGGGATCCATTCCAGCGTGTCTTCGAGGAATATCGGCAGCTTGCGGCCGCAGAGCGCCCGAAGGGCGACGCCGAAAAACGCGACCAGTGGCTTGTGCGATTCAGTCGGGCATGCGGAAGGAATCTTGGACCATTCTTTGTGGCCTGGGGCGTGCCGACGTCGGATCAGGCGCGCGACTCGATCTCTGATCTGGCCGTATGGCTTCCCGGTGGTGTGGGGGGCGAACCGAATGGCGATGGATGACCGGCCGGCCGCCGCGAGATAATTTGCGGCATAGCGTTGCGTCACGGAAGTTGAAGGCAGGGCGCGTTTTCTGACTGGACAGTCTTCGACGGGAGAATCGCATAGTGGCTGATCGTCGATCAACGGTAAACCGACTTCACGAACTGCGAATTGCATTTGCGCCATCGGCAGCAGCCGACAAGTCGTCGCTTCTTGCTGACAACTGTGGCGATGACGTCTTTACCAGCCAGGGTCTCAAACGATTTCATCAAACGCTTTGTTATCTGCGCGCGTTTCCTGACAACGCGGAGATTCGTGTGCGCGCGGAGCGCGCCCTCGATGCGTTTCAGCATCGCATCGCGAAGCTCCCGAAACACCATCGGGATCAGCTCGATGACAGCGGTCTTGCGGGCACGCGGATTCACTATCGGTACTCGCTTGACGTCGCTCGATGGCTCGTGAAGCACTATCCCGGCGCCGTCGAGATTGACTGGGCCGAGTTCGAGGACTCCAAGGCGATGGATGAGATCCTCTCCCTGATGATCGCGCCGGCGGAGGATGCGGCGTTCAGTGAGGGGGAATACACGACGCGTGACTGGGTGCGCGTCGCGCGAGGAGAGTCGCCGGGGACGGATTTCGATTGGCTGATTCAAGGGATCGTCGCCGAGCCGCGGCTTCGTGTTGTCGGCAGGGACCTGTTCGACGAGGCCGATGTGCCGGTCACGTGGAAGCTCGGAACAGGCAATGGATCGATTTCGCGGAATCGCGTCGCCCTGACGCCTGTTCACTTCAGAATCGGAATGCGGCGTCTGCCGAAAAAGCCGATGACGCTGATCGCCGAGCCTCTGAAAGGTATCCGACGGCTTTCGCCCGCGGACGGTCGTAGAGTTACTCACGCCGCGATGGCGGCGCTCGCGGCCCGGCATCGCGAAGTGTTCAGCATGAACGTGGCCGATCCGGCCGAAGTCTGGCTGGCCCCGTTGGGCGAAGGTGTGCATCTCGCCGTTTTCGGCGTCGGACGCGCGTCGCGACCTGTCATGGAGGGGAACTACGGATATCTGCTCTTGTCAAACAGCATGCCGATCGGATACGGCGGCGTCAGTCCGTTGTTCAGCCAGGGCAACACGGGCATCAACATATTCGAGGAGTATCGCAAGAGCGAGGCGGCGTTTCTGTTTGCACAATCGTTGCGGGCCTTCCGCACGCTGTTCGGATGCGAGCATTTTATTGCGAACCCGTATCAAATCGGTGCGGGGAATGCCGAAGCGATCGGTAGTGGTGCATTCTGGTTTTACTATCGATTCGGTTTTCGTCCCGTGGACAGTGCGACTCGCCAACTCGCGGAGCGGGAGTACAAGAAGCTCGCCTCGCGGCGTGATTATCGCAGCGACAGGAAAACACTGAGTGCGCTTGCGAAGGGCGATCTGGTTCTGTCGCTGCCGGGGGCGAATCGTTCGTCGTTCTTTGCGGAACGATGGTTGGTTACGATCAGTGAGGGCGCGACTCGTTTGATCGCGGCGCAGGGCGCCAAGACGCGCGCGCGGGCCGTTCGCCGAATCGTTCAGGATGTTGCCGCCCGACTTGGGGTGCGAGGAATGGCGGGCTGGCCGAAAGGCGAGCGGATGGGATTCGAGTGGCTGGCGCCGATCGCTGGGTTGATCGAAGATCTTGCAGGCTGGCCAGCGATTGAAAAGCGGCGACTTGTGGAGTTGATGCGTGCCAAAGGCGCGGATGAGGGCCGGCTCTATGCGCAACTGCTGATGCGTCACGATCGATTTCGATCCAGCCTGATGGCCTATTGTCGAAAAAGAGATCGTATCAAGCTTTGATACAAATGCGCTGCGAGCCGTGTCCGTGCGTCAGTTGGAGTCAGGCACAACGCGCAGCTTTGTTAGATACGTTCCCCGCGCCGATGCGGTTCATCTTGATACTGGGCATCATCGTCGTCACGCGGGCGCGCTGAGATTGCGTTGCATGACTCGCCGGAAGCGTGACGACATGCTGGCGAGCGCGAGACCGCCGATCATCCGATACTTCGTTACTTACGATGTGTCGAAAGCTATAATGTGCAGCCAGAAAGGGAGCGTGACAATGGCCATCTTTGGATTTGTTAAGGCACCGCCGACGACGCATATTATTCACTATTACAGAGGCAAAAAGGTCTGCAGCGGCGCGGGGCTGAGTTTCTTCTACTGGTCACTGCGATCGGAGATCATTCGAGTTCCTCTGTCGAGCACGGACGTGCCGTATGCATTTTCCGAGATCACGGCGGACTTTCAGGACATCACGGTTCAGGGCGAGCTGACCTATCGAATTACGGATCCGGAGCGCGTTGCCGGGATCCTCGATTTCAGCGTCGATTCGCGAAATCGCTATCGGTCCGACGACCCGACGAAGTTGAGCGATCGTCTGATTCACCCGGCGCAGGCGCTGACACGAACGTTCACGCACAAGTTGTCGCTGCAGGATCTGATCCTCAAGACAGCTGAGTTGTCGGCGCATGTGCTCGAAGGCCTGCGCGGCTCGGAGATCGTGGGTGCGCTCGGCACGGAAGTTGTCGCATTCAATGTACTTTCCATTACACCGTCTCCCGAAATGAACAAGGCGATACAGGCGAAGTCTCGCGAGGAGCTGCTTCGCAGGGCGGACGAGGCGGCCTTCGCGCGTCGCAATGCGTCCGTCGAAATGGAGCGGCAGATCAAGGAAAACGAACTCAATACGGAGATAGCCGTCGCGCAGAAGAAACGGAACGTCCACGAAACGCAAATGGCTGGTCAGATCGCCGTCGAGAAACAGCGGGCCGAACTCGTCGACAGTCGCGTTGCCAATCAACGCAAGGAGGCCGAGGCTCAGGCGGATGCGCTGAAGGCTGTCGTCGATGCGATTAAGGGGGCCGATTGGAAGACGTTGATGGCGGCGAACGGGAATAATGACCCGCGACTGAATATTGCACTCGCCTTTCGGGAACTCGCAGAAAAGGCGGAGAACATCGGTAATCTGAACATTACGCCGGATTTGCTGGCGAGCCTGATGGGGCCGACGGGCGAAGTCGCGCCAAGGTCGATGAAAAATGCGTAAGGCGCAGCCGAATATTGTCATCGTGACGAAGGAGACTCGGCTGGCCGGTCTCAAGGTCAAGTTCGGCACGCCGGACATGGCGCGCTTTCAGCTGAATCAGCTGCACGTTCATGATGCAGACCGTCGGCAGGCGATCGGCGAGGAGATTGCAGTCGGGATCGTTGCCGAGGCAGCCGATTTCGATGATTACGAATCGGAGGCGCGGACGTATGAGCAATGCGTGACGCGCGTACGATCGGAATCGGATGTCGGATTACCGATCAAGATGCTCGATCGAAAGATGCTGCCGACGTTCGACTTCTGGAACACGATCGCCGTCGTCGTCATCGGTCCCGATGGTCTCGTGGCGAACACTGCGAAATATGTCGGTGAGATACCGATCATTGGGGTGAATCCCGATCCTCGCCGGATTGACGGCGTATTGCTGCCATTCAAAGTTGCAGATGTGGGCGCCTGCGTGCGGCGCGTTGCGGACGGCAAACATCGATCCGAATCGGTCTCGTTGGCCCGTGTTGACTTGCTCGACGGACAGACGTTATTGGCGTTTAACGACGTGTTCATCGGCGCTCGATCACACGTCTCCGCGCGATACACGATCAGCCAGGGCGGGCGATCGGAGTTGCAGTCTTCGAGCGGGATCATCGTATCGACGGGGGCTGGGGCGACGGGCTGGCTTTCTTCCATGTTCAACATGGCAGAGGGCATTGCTCGACATGCGGCGTGCGATCCGCCGGCGCAGCCGCGTTTGGCGCGGGATGATCGCCGGTTGATCTGGGTGGTGCGGGAACCGTTCCGCAGCCGGCAGACGGGTGCGGACATGGTGATCGGATCGATCGAATCGAGGCAGTCGCTCACGATCGAGTCGCTGATGCCGCGCAACGGCGTGATATTCTCCGACGGTATCGAGGCGGACTTTCTCGAGTTCAACAGCGGCAGCATCGCGAGGATTTCGTTGGCTGAGCAGCGAGCGACGCTGGTGAAGCGGTGAGATTCACCCACTGGCGCTGATCTTATTCGGCACATGAGGCGTCGACGATTCGGTGTCCATGTGTGACTCAATTCCTGCTGCGTTTCGCTCAAGTCATCCATTCGAGTTCGGAATTGTCATCTTGACGATGAATCTGCCGCCGTTTGTTGATTCGACGGAAATCTCGCCGCTGAGATGTTCGACGACTCGAGCACAGAGAGACAGGCCGATTCCGCGATGGTTGGCGTCTTGTGATCTTGCCGCGTCGCCGCGCCAGAAGCGAGCGAAAACGCGATGTGCGTCTTCGGCCTTCACACGGCTGCCCGAATTCGAAACGACGATCTGAAGATTCCCGTCATGCGTCCTGGCGGAGATCTCGACGGCGCCGTCCGCGTCTGCGTAGTACACGGCGTTTTCGAAGAGGTTGCGACAGACGAGGCGGAGTTTGGATATGTCTGATATTGCAGCGAGGTCCGGCTCGACGTGTCGAGTGACGTTGAGCGATTTGATTGTTGCTGACGCAATGAACGGCGTCCACGCGTCGTGAAGGAGTTGCGCTACGTCGATGCGCTCGAGATAAGTGGATTCCGCGCCGGCGTCGAGGCGAGCCAGTGTCAGCAGCGTTTCCAGGAGCGACTGCGATTGCTTACAGATTTCAAGGCAGTCACGCATTGCGCCGGTGTATGTCGCCTCGTCACGACTTTGCGTCAGCGTCACTTCGAGCGTGGATCGCAAGCCGGCCAGCGGCGTGCGCAATTCATGGGCAACGTTGGCCGTCATGGTCTTTTCTCGATCGAATGCGCCGGCGAGGCGCTCGAGGAGCGCGTTCAAACGTTCTGCGATCGGTCGGAGTTCATCCGGACAGTTTCGCGTTTCGATTCGTGCGGCCAGATCGCGTTCGTCGATGTCGCCGATGCGTCGGGCGAGGGCGTCTGCGGGTTTCAATCCGACGTACACCAGGCATGCGAGGATGATGATCGTGATCAGCGTCGTGACGAGCCCGACGATCGCGAGGGCGATGCGCATCCGACGCATGGCGGTTTGCGAGTTGTGGAGATCGCGGGCGACGGCGAGGACGAGCTGCGCGGGTTCGCCCTGCGGCGGCGATTCGTGATCGGCGCGGGCCTGAAACGTCAGCGTGATCATTCGGCCACTCCGGCCGTCAGGGAGTTGCGTGTCGGCGATTGGGGAAGCTGCCGCGGGCGGACTCGGACTGGTCAGATCTCCGGATTTCAGGGAGGGCGATCGGGCGACGGCGCCACCGTTCGCGAGGCGGATCTGGTAGTAACTGGGCCTATTATTCCGTTGGAACTCGGCCATTTCCAGCTCTTCGAACTCGAGATCGAGCCGGTTGCCTTCCTGTTCGACAAGGCCGGCCATCGTTTTCGCGGTGTTCGTGAGCGACTCGTCGAATTCCGCGATCATGGAGGCCCAGATCATCCGATCGAGGGCGTCGCCGGCCAGAAGCAGGACGATTCCCATGCCGAGGGTCATGGTCAACAGCAGACGATTGCGCAGTGACGACATCAGGATTCACCTGCCAGTTGATAGCCCTGACCGCGGCGGGTGTGGATGAGTCTGGATCTTCCGTGCGTCTCGATTTTCTTCCGCAGGTATCCGATATAGACGTCCACGACGTTGCTTTCGGCCGTGGAGTGGAATTCGTAGAGATGTTCCCAGATGTCGGAGCGCGACACGACTTCGCCGGCGCGCATGGCGAGCAGTTCGAGGAGTGCGTATTCGCGGGGCGTCAGGTCGACGAGTTCGCCGGCGCGGCGCACGGTCCGTCCGGCCGTATCCAGTTCGAGGTCATCGATGCGAATGACGGGATCGGCTTTTTGGTAGCGACGGCGCAACAGCGCCCGGACGCGTGCGACGAGTTCGTCAAAGGCGAAGGGTTTGATCAGGTAATCATCGGCGCCGGCATTCAGTCCGTTTACGCGATCTTCGACAGTATCCCTGGCTGTCAGAAGCAACACGGGCGTGTCGCGATGCCGGGCGCGCAGGCGATTGACGATAGAGATTCCGTCGAGACCGGGCAACATGATGTCGAGAACAATGGCGTCGTATTCGTTGGATTCAGCGTACCAGAGGCCCTCTTCGCCATCGGCGGAGGCATCGACTGCGAATCCGGCTTCCTGGAGTCCCTGTTGAAGCGACTTGCGAAGCGGCGGATAGTCTTCGACGATCAGAACTCGCATCGACGTCGGGCTCCACAAGACGGTTCAGTCACCAAATTCTTGCCGGACAATCGGTGGCGGCCCCCGCAACCTGAATCGATCGCAGGGGCCGCTGGTATTATTATTTCCTGGCTCAGGTCACAACATTGCCGGAGCATCGCATGCGCTGTACGACGGGCCCAGATCAGTCATCATTGTCATCGTCGTCGTCATTGTCGTGATCATCATCGCCTTGATCGTGGCCTTCGTGGACATGGCCGGTCGGCGATATCAGGAATTCGATCTTCTTGCCGTCGGCTCGGCCTTCGACTTCATACATGATAAACGTCTTGCGCTCGACTTCGACTTTGGCATTTGGTCCGAATCGTTTCTTGATTTCCGCCTGGACGGCTGCCGGGGCCTGTGATGCCGGGATCTCGGCTTCGGTTTCGATGACATCGCCATCGGCCGTCACACAGACTTCGTGTTCCATTCCACTAACCTGCCATTCGGCTTCGTAAACGGTAACGCCCTTGTGGGTTTCCTTCTCGATCTCCGTGATTTTCGCGCCGGCGGCGTGTTTCAGTATCGCGGCCTTGGCGGCCGGCGGGACCTGATCGAGCGGGATCTTGACATCGTCGAGTGCCCAGGCGATGGCCGTCAGCGTAAGCGTCGCGGCCAGCGCCGTCAGCAGAATCATTTTTCCATTCGATTTCGCATTCATTTCAGAATCTCCTCGTGACAAAGGGAACGGTTCACAGTCCTCCATTCTGACTGCGACATGAGAGGATTCTATCCACAGTACCATGAGAGAATGATGAGAAAGACGCGTGTCTGCAGAAGTTGACCGGCGGCCGGCCAGGCCTCGCGTACGGGCCTGATTGCCCAGTGGGGGCGGCAGCGGCAAGAAAACGCCCCGGAACTCAGGTCCCGGGGCGACGAGGGAAAATAGGGAGACGGTAAACCATGACGTCGAACCGGCGGATTGCGGGCCCGACGTCATCGGTAATTTCAGTTAAGGCAGCAGGGCGTCCAAGAACGCGGCGATGTCATTGCCATCGGGCGTTCCGCTGTCGTCCATGTCGGCGCGTTCGATCTTGTTGGGATCGAGTTCGTTACCAACGAGGACGGCGGCGAATTCGGCGACATCGAGAATCTCGACGGCGCCGCTTCCGTTGATGTCGCCTTTCAGCGGAACGATTTTCATCACGCTGCCGGCTGTGCCGAACGGTCCGAGGGCCGTGGAGGCCAGCAGATAGACTTCACCATTGCCGTCTTCGCCGAATCCCTTAACGAACACGCCGATCGGATCGTTGTTCGGTCCATTGAGGAACTCGAAGATCGTGCTCGAGTCGTTTTCGTAGTCGAGATGATAGAGCTTGCCTGCCGGTGTGCCGAAGCCCGTGCTGAAGTCACCGAAGACGTAGCGACCGTTCAGGCCGGGGAACTCCGAACCCCGATGAACGAATCCGCCGATGATTGAGATTCCGTCGCCATTGTTGTGATCGTATTCCGCAAAGGGTGCGACGAGCGGTTCACCGAAGGGGCCCGTGTTCGCACAGGCTGCCGGCGGCGTGGCGGAGTCGAACGGATCGAAACACTGATTGCCCTCCCGCGTGACCCAGCCGTAGTTGTTGCCGAGCGTGACGATGTCGATCTCTTCGATACGGCCCTGGCCGACATCCGCCACGATGAGGCTGTCGTCGCCGCCGGGACCGCTGTCGAATGCGATCTTGAACGGATTGCGGAAACCGTAGGCGAAGATTTCATCAACACCCGCGACGCCAACGAACGGATTGTCGACGGGTACTTTGTATTCGAGACCGACGTCCGGCGTGCTGTCGATATCGATTCGAAGGATGCTGCCGAGCGATGTGTCGATGTTCTGACCGTTGCCAGTCGGTCCGTGCGGCAGTGCCGCAAGATCGAGTCCGTCGTTGGCGCCGCCGCCGTCGCCGAATCCCCAGTAGAGATTTCCGTCGGGACCGAAGGCGAGGGAGCCGGCGTTGTGGTTGAACTCGGGTTCATCGACGCGGAAGAGAATTCGTTCAGAACCGGCGTCGGCCTGCGTGGCGGAAAGCGCAGTGAATTCAGCGAGGATTTCTTCGTGGCATCCACGGGATGTCGCGATGCAGGCTTCGCCCGGATCGCCGACGCGCGGCAGACTGTAGCGAACGAAGAAGCGGTTGTTAGCGGAGAAGTTGGGATGGAACGCGATGCCGAGCAGGCCGCGTTCGTCGAAACCGGAATTCAATGCCGGAATCGTCGCGCTCAAGTCGAGGAAGGGCGTGCCCAGAATCGTGCCATTTTCGATAACAAGAACTTCGCCGGTTTGCAGCACGAGATAAATGCGGCCGGAGCCGTCGTTCGCGTGCGTCAGGTCGACCGGCGACGTGAGGTTGTCGGCGATGGTAAGCAGCCGAATCGAAACGTCGCCGGGACCAATCGGTGCCGGCAGCGGCAATGCCGCTTCGAGGGCGGCATAATCGACGGAGCCGTGCAGAAGACCTCCTGAGTTGTCGAGCAATTGCACGGCGACCGTGCCCGACGTCGTCTGGACGAAGTCCGTGTCGCTGGTCCAGAGTCCGGCGGCGACGGCGATATCGGCGCGACCTTCGAAGCCGGGGGCGGCCGTGCCGTCGTCCCACATGACATGGTCCACGAAGGCGGCGGGCGTTGTGAAGCCGCCGAGGTTGTTGTTGTAGAGCGACAAGGCGTAGGGACCATTGTCGAGCGGCGTTGCGAACGCGCCGCTGAGTGCGGAGAGATTGATGCGCGTCGGATCACCGCCCGGCGCGTCGTTCAGCGTGTGGATGGTGAGCGTCTCGCCCGCGCCGATGGAGACGCCGTTGAGGCCCGCGGCGCCCGTGTACTGGAAGGACTGGTTCTCGTCGAACGAGCAGAATCGCCAGCCGGAAAGGTCGTGGGGCGTGCCGCCGAAGTTGAAGAGCTCGACGGTTCCGCTCGTCATATCGACGAATCGAATCTGAATGTCGCGATCAACGGATGGGGAGACGGCTTCGTAGTCCGAAGGTCCGTGGAGCAGACCGCCCGCGTTGTCGAGAAGCTGGATAAATCCGGTCGAACTTGTCGTCGAGACAAAGTCCGTGTCGCTGGTCCAGAGACCTGCGGAGACGGCAATGTCGGCGCGGCCTTCAAATCCGACGGCGGCCGTGCCGTCGTCCCACATGACGTGGTCGACCATGGCAGCGGGCGTCGTGAATCCGCCGAGGTTGTTGTTGTAGATGGAAAGGGCGAACGGGCCGTTGTCGAAGGGCGAAGCGAAACCGCCGGCCAGAACGGATAGGTTGATTGCCGTCGGGTCGCCGCCAGGCGCGTTGTTCAGCGTGTGGATCGTCAGTGACGCCCCGCCGTCGATGGAAACGCCGTTGAGTCCTGCCGCCGCCGTGTATTGAAAGCTCTGGTTTTCGTCAAACGTGCAGAGCCGCCATCCCGAGAGATCGACGGGCGTCGGGCCGAAGTTGTGGAGTTCGATGGTGCTCGCCTGAAAGTCCATGAATCGGAACTGTACGTCGCGATCGACGGAGGGTTCGACGGGACCGTAGTCGGATGGACCGTGCAGCAGGCCGCCCGACAGGTCAGAGAGCTGGATCGAGACGGTACCGGCCGTTGTCGACACGTAGTCGAGCTCGGACGTCCAGAGACCGGCGGCGACGGCGATGTTCGCGCGACTCGTGAGACCGGGATCGGCGCCGCCGATGTTCCACATGACGTGGTCGACCATTCGGCTGGCAGTTGTGAAGCCTGCGCCGGCGCCGTAGAGCGACATGGCGTACTGGTTGGAATCCAGTGGCGTGGCGAACACGCCGCCGAGCGCCGAGAGGTTGATGCTCGACGGATCGCCGCCGGGGGCGTCGTTCAGCGTATGGATTGTGAGCGTGGCGCCGGGATTGATCGACATGCCGTTAAAACCGGTCGCGCCGGAGTATTGAAAAATCTGATTGTCGTCGAATGTGCAGAATTGCCAGCCGTTAAGAGATTCGGCGGATGCGCCGAAGTTGAACAATTCGACTGTGCCATTCTGAAAGTTCACTTCGCGGATCTGAACGTCTCTGGCGGCGGCGCTGACGACAGCGGCGCTCAAAAAGAACGCCGACGAGAGCACTGCGCTCAGTTTCGATATTCGATACATGGGGCCTCCTTCACCTGGGGAAATTCGTTTGCGAGCTTGACGAATCACGACGGACCACGGCCCCCCGGGGCGTCTTGCGAAAGAGAAGGGCAAGATTGGAGAGTCGTCGATCGGCCGCAATGTCACTGGACGATCGCAGCCAAATCGGGAGAACTGACTGCGTCGTTACTGAATGTTGTGACGAGGAAGTCGCATTGCGAAAAACACGGCGGTTTCATTCGAATATGTCGAGGGCGTGAATTATCCGCGGGATCGTGGCTCAGGACACAGTTCGCTCACGGCATTGTGCATCGCGACGGTCTCTGAAGGCCCTATATCGAGTCAATCCAAGGCATCAAACAAAAAGCGTCTTGGCCGCGCTTACGCGGTCAAGACGCCGTGGGAATGGAGGAGAGTAAATCAGGCCGGCGATACAGTCGCCGTTATTTCTGTAGATAGGGCGTTGCGGAATCCGGTCGTCCCCAGGCTCGATAGAGGGCAGCGATGCGTGATTTCGCCTGAATCGTCGCATCGTGGGATTCGCCAAACGTATCTTTCAATTCCGCGAGGCTGTCGAGAAGCATGGCTTCGGCGGCTTCGAATTCGCCCATCGACGTCAGGCAGGCGCCGAGGCGGCTGCGGGCGTCGGCGATGTGCCAGTGACCGCCCGGGGTTTCGTCGTGCAGCGCGGCGATTTCCTCACGAAACAGCTCGGCGGCCTCGGCCTGTCGCCCCTGTTCGAATCGAACGATGGCGAGTGCATGAATCGATGCCGCCGTCTTTTCGTGGTTCGGTCCCAGAACCGTTCGTCGATGTCTGACGACGGGATCGAGGATTTCGCCTGCCTCGTTGAGTTTGCCGTTCAGGTAGAACGTCATGCCCAGGTTGTGCGATGCCGTGAGCGTTCGTGTGTGGGATTCGCCGTAAGTCTGGATCGCCGAGTCGACGAGCTTTCGGGCATAGGGTTCGCACTCGGCGTAGTTGCCGTCCTGATAGAGGGCCGACGTCACGCGATTGAGCGCTGTGACCGTGTCTTCGTGTTCTTCGCCGAATTTCTCGCGGAAGATGGTGAGGGCGGTCTTGGCGAGGGCCGCTGCCTTGCCGGGCTCTCTCATGTTCTGATAGGCCGCGGCGAGATGGAGGTAAATGGACGCCTGGATTTCCGGGACGTCCTTGAAATCGAGGGCTGCGCGCTGCGCCGATTCGTCGAGGAATTGAATCGACTTGTCCTTGCCGATCAGTCGGCCGGCGAAGTCCGTGTCAAAC
The DNA here is from genome assembly GCA_029259995.1 of Phycisphaerae bacterium. Lineage (GTDB taxonomy): Bacteria > Planctomycetota > Phycisphaerae > UBA1845 > UTPLA1 > ECT2AJA-110-A. The sequence goes on along the minus strand of JAJDEC010000474.1, from coordinate 3,492 downwards.
AGGTTCGGGAAATAGGCCGCGATCCGTTCCGAGCGATCGCTGATGTCTTCGGCGCGTTCGGCGCGGGCTTCGTAGGCGGCGGCTTCGTGACGCGTTGCTGCGAGCGCGGCGTTGATCGAATCGAATCGCTCCGTCATCTGGGTTTCGGTTTTGGCGGCGGAAGAGGCGGTCCGCTTGAGGTTCGCCAGTTCGGCGATCACGGTATCTCGCTGCATCGCGAGGTTCGTGGCCTTCGCTTCTGCCCGCTCGATGTCGCCCGTCAGGCGCTTTCGTTCGGTTGCGCGTGTCGTGTTGTGAACGTGCACGCCGAACGTGAGCAGGGCGAGGAAGATGATGATGACGGAAATGGTCCGAGACTTGTATCGTGATGCGAGCTTGCGAAATTCGTAGAATGCGCCGGCAGATCGGGCAGTGATGGGGCGCTCCTGAAAGTAGTTGTGAAAGTCCGTGAGAACGGAAGCAATCGTCTGATAGCGGGCTTCAGGCTGCTTTTCCAGCATTTTCAGGAGGATGGCTTCCAGATCGCCGCGCAGGGCCGGCTTGACGGCGCTGGGCTTGGGCGGCATTTCCGAGGAAATCGTCGAAACGAAATCCTTGGGATTGGCCGTCTTGACATGGTAGGGGAGCGAGCCGGTCAACAACTCGTATGCGATGACGCCCAGCGAATAGACATCCGTTCGGACATCGATTTCATGCGAACGGCCTTCGACTTGTTCCGGCGTCTTGTATGCCAGGAATTCACCGAATTCGCGCTTCTTGGCGATGTCGTCATTGACGCCGATATCGACGCCCGTGACGGCGGCGTTGCCGAAGCCGACGATGCACGGATTGCACTTGCCGTCGATCACGATGTTCGTGGGCCGCAGATCGCGATGCAGCACACATCGCTGGTGCGCGTATTGCACGGCCTCGCAGATCTTCGTCAGGATCGATAGTCGGTCACCGGAAGAAAGCTTGTGAACGCTCGCATATTCATCGAGGGAGATACCCTTGATGAAATCGCTGATCAGATAGCAGTGGCCTTCGCTCGTGAGACCGGCGTCGAGCAGACGCGCGATCCCCGGATGGCTCAGATGCGTCGCTCGATCAATTTCGACGCGGGCCCGTTCGATGAGGGCGTTGTCCGGTGCGGCGTTGTTGTAGACGACTTTGATAGCGACATTGCGTTTCGTTCGCTTGTGTTCCGCCTTGTAGACGACGCTCGTTGCAGTTTCGCTGAGCGTTCGAATGACGCGATAGTCGCGAACGGCAGCCTCGATTTCCGAAATCTCCGCGGCCGTGGCGGCTTCCGACTTCTGCTTCGGCGCATTTGCCTTGGCAGCCAGTTTGGAGGCGGCCGACTTGGGTGTCGGGATGTCGGAGAGCTTCAGGTCGAGATCGGGACCGTCGGTTTCCGTTGTGGCGTCGTCCATGATCGCATCTTTGGGATTCATCGTTTGATTATCCTCCGCGGTTACTTTCGTCCGTGTGTTCCGCGATTACTCATCCATCCATTTTGTCGGCGGATCGCTGTATCCAATTCGATCCCTGGTCCGACTTGATACTCATTCGCCCGTCATTCCCCACGGGCCTTCGATTCCGATATCATTGGCAGAGATGACTGTTCTCTGCGGTTGTCCGACGTAAGTGTCAGGCGCGACTCTGGGTTCGAGTGAGCGCGCCGTTTTCTTTCCGCCGTCGAGTTTCTGAAGCATGAAGAGTTCGTAGTCCGTCGGCTCCGTGATGTCGGCGCCGGGATAGGTGTTGACCATCCCCGGATCGAGCGGGGCGACGAGTTCGGGCGTCACGAGGATAACGAGTTCTGTTTTTGATCGTTGGTAGTCGACCGAGCTGAAGAGGGTTCCGAGGACGGGCAGATCGCCGAGGCCCGGAATCTTCGACGAAACGGCGCGAATCGAGTCATCCAGCAGGCCGGCCATGGCGAATGTCTGGCCGTTGCCGCATTCGACGGTCGACTCGACGCGTCGCGTCTGGAAGCTGAACACGGGGAGTCCGTTGAATTGCTGAGCGCCGGGGACGGCGTCACTCAATTCGCTCATGACGTGCAGGCGAATGAGCTGACCGCCGATGACGGTTGGCGTGAATGCGAGACGCACGCCGAATTCCTTGTATTCCAGTGTGATTGCTCCGGCCGCGGCGCCGCCCTGGGTGACGGGGATCGGTACTTCGCCGCCGGCGAGGAACGTGGCCGTCTGGCCGCTGATGGCGACCAGATTGGGTTCGGCGAGGGTTCGGCCGAGGCTGTTTTCTCGCAGTGCATTGAGGAAGAACTGCAATTCCGCCTTCGGGAATCCAATCGTGAAGTTGGCTGCCGGTCCGATGGCGTTGGGGGCGACGTTGTACGTCATTTGTCCGTTCAGGACGTCATTCAATCCGCTGCTGCCGAAGGTTGTCGGATTCAGCTGATTGAGGTTGTTGGCGAAGAACAGATCGCGCGAGACGTCGGAGCCGCCAAAGCCCCAGTTGACGCCGAGTTTCCGGGCGGCGTCCTTGTTGACTTCGGCGACGACGACGCGAAGCAGGGTTTGCTGTACGCCGGCCACATTCAGATGGTTGATGATGTCGCCGCCCTGATACGCCTTCGCGAGTTGTTCGATCCGCGTGACGTCCATGACATCGGAGACGCGTCCCGACAGGACGATCTGCCCCTTGACGGATCCGACGCGAATCTCCGAGCTCGGCGAGACGGAGCGAATCAGTTCTTTCAGGACTTCCGTATTGGGTTCGACGTGTATGTGGTGGACCGAGAGATTCTGGCCATGTCGCAGGCGCAGTTGTGTCGCTCCCGGGGCTTTGCCGACGAGCATCAGTTTCTTCGGTGAAAGTACGATGAGATCGGCGATCTCCGGGTCGGTAATGCCGGCGGCGTCCACGGCATCGTCGAGTTCGATTTTGATCGAGTTATCGACGACGACTCGCATGAGCGTCTTCAGCGCCATCGTCGGCGCCTGAGCGGCGGCGTCCGTTCCAGGATTCGCGACGACTTTGGGGCCGACGGACGGCAGACGAAGCGGATCGGCCTGCCGCTGAGTTGACGCCGCAGGATCGGCGATCATTGTCGGGCTGTCGTTGTTGCTGTCGGGAAGATTCGGCATGTCCGTCTTGGGCGCGGGCTGCAGATCGGGCGATGTGTCGGGATTCGGCGTCGAGGTCCCGGCGGGCGGGGCCTTCTTGGGCTCGGGGGCTTCCGGGCGAGACGGGAAGTCCCGAAAATCCTCCCAGTCCTCGCGATCGGCGCGAGCCAGTTGTTCGGACGGCCCGGGGATCATCGAATTCTGATCGACGCGGGACTCCATCGGCGACGTCGGCGGCATATCTTCGCCGGCCGTCGGGCCGTTCGGTATCGGGCTGGTCAGCAACATCGAAAGAAGCAGTGCGGTCGCAGTCATTGTGTCGTCCCAATTGGTCCGGCTGGCGATTCGACTGGCAGCCGGAGCGTATTGACGTTCCTGTTCATTCCCGTTTCCCGAGCGATCGGCGCCAACGCGGCGA
>JAJDEC010000473.1 GCA_029259995.1 Phycisphaerae bacterium | reverse complement strand
CCGTGGGATGGCTGCGCGACTGTGCGACCGTTCTCCGGATTCCAGTCGAAAGTCGTTGCAGGCGTTTATTAATCCGGGTTCGACTGCAGCGTGGACCACCACTTCAGTGGTGGGGGGCGCGACGATCCGCTCGTATGTAGTCCATCCATAAGCTCGGAGCATGCGTTCCGCGCCCACTCCCTCACGGTCGTGGCTCGGATCACAACATCGGCGTCGCCAGCCTCGCCACGCCCGCCGCCAGCTGCTCCCCCAATGACCAACCTGCCAGCCGCTTGCGCGTCACGCGCGTCGCGCCCTTGAGCAGCGTCTCGAAATCCTGATACAGCTCGCGCGACAACGCCTCATCGAAGAGCAGCGTCGTCAATTCGAAGTTGATTCGAAAACTCCGCACGTCCATGTTCGCGGAACCGACCATCGACCAGCGCCGATCGACGACGGCCGTCTTGGAATGCAGCATGCCGCGATCGTATTCGTAGATTTCGATCCCCGCCGTCAGCAGCTCCTCGTAAAAACTTCGCCCCGCCCACAGCACCAACTTGTGATCCGTCCGCGACGGCAGCAGCAGCCGCACGCGCACATTGCGGTAGGCCGCCGACGTCAGCGCCAGGATCATCGCCTGGTCCGGCACAAAATACGGCGTCATGATCTCTATGCTCTCCGACGCATCCGACACGGCCGCGTACAACAACTGATGCAGCACGTGCGCCTGATCATCCGGTCCGCTCGCAACGATCTGCACCGAATGCTCCCCCGCCCGCGCAGGCGCCGGGAAATAGCGATCCGCCGTCAGGTCTTCCTTTGTCGCGAAGTGCCAGTCTTCTGCGAATATCTCCTGAAACTGCGTCACGCAAGGACCTCGCATCGTCAGGTTCGTGTCACGCCAGGGACCGAACTGCCCTTTGCGTCCGACGTATTCGTCGCCGATGTTCTTGCTGCCTGTAAACACGATACTTCCATCAACGACGCAGAGCTTGCGATGATTGCGGCAATTCATCTGGAACCGCCGACGCATCGGCTTCCACGGCATGAAGAATCCGACCTTGACGCCGCCCCGCTTCAGTCGATGAAGATGCTTGCGGCTCAATCGCCAGCAACCCACCGCGTCGAGAAGCAAACGCACTTCGACGTCCTGTTCGGCCTTGCGGATGAGCAGATCACTCATCGCGTTGCCCGTCGCGTCGTCGGCATAAACGTAATACATCAAGTGAACGTGCGACTGTGCCGCATCGATCGAGAGTGACAATTCCAGGAATGACTTCTCGCCGTCGTATCGAACATCGACATGATTTCCTGCCGTGACGACAGTCCCTGCGAGCCGCGTCGCCAGGTTCATCAAGTCGAGCTGTTCCTTCTCCATGGCCAGATCGACTTCACGAACGTCATACGACTCGTGCAGCACGGCCGTACGTCGCTCGAGCTTGTTCTCGATCCGCATGCGTCGTTTGCGCCGCTTGCGGATCTTCCGCTCCATCGGCATGCGCCCGACGAGCAGAAACAGGACCAGACCGATGAACGGCAGCAACAGAAGCGTCAGGATCCACGCCATCATGCCACGCGGATCGCGTCGCGTTCGGAGAATATGAATCAACGTGAAAAAGACCGCGATGTAGTTGGCGATGGAGGCGGCGGACCAGAAATACCAGGGCATGATTAGGTTTCCGGCGATATCGCGTTGAGGTTGGAACGATGCAATTACGAGAAATCCATCACTTTGCGAAACCGACATCCCGCCGGTTCGCCACAGGCGGGAATCCTGTGGCACACGCGTTGATTCTACATAAATTCCAACTTAGTGTTCCGGAAGATGTTCGACGAGCTGGTCGATCTCCTCTTCCGTATTATAGAAATGCGGACTGACGCGCAAACGGCCGTGCCGCGTTGCGATCACCGTGCGATATTCCTGCGCCAGATGATTGACGATTCGCTGATGATCATGCGTGCTCGACACAAACGACACGATACCGCTCGCTTCGCCCGCGGCGCGTGAGCTGACGACGCGATAGCCCTTCGCCGTCACGCCGGCGATCAAGCGGTCAGTCAACAACTTGACGCGCTCCCAGATATTCTCGATGCCGAAACCCAGCAGCCAGTCGATCGACGCGCCAAGCCCCCAGATTCCCGCCAGATTGTAGCTGCCGCTGTCGAATCGCCGCGCATCGTCGCGAAACTCCAATTGATAACGACTGAAGTCCATGGCGTTCTTGATCCCGAGCCAGCCCACCGTCGAAGGCCGCAAAAGCCCGAGCAATTCGTGGCGGCAATAGAAAATGCCCGCCCCTTCCGGCCCCAGCAGCCACTTGTGGCCATCGGCGCTCAGGAAGTCGATCTTCATCGCGCGAACGTCGATCGGCATACAGCCGAGCGACTGAATCGCATCGACGCAGAACAGGACGCCGCGTTCCTGACACGCCGTTCCCAGCGCCGCCAGATCGCTGCGAAACCCGCTGCCGAACTGAACCGACGAGACCGTCAAGACGCGCGTGCGCTCGTCGATCAACTCGATCAGTCGCTCGATCGGGATTCGGCCGTTGTCCTCGGGCACCATTTTCAGAACGACGCCCTGATGACGCAGTTGCATCCATGGATAAATATTCGCCGGGAATTCGACGCCCGACGTGACGACGCTCTCGCCGCGCGACCATTGCAGCCCGTTCGCCACGTAGGAAAGCCCCTGGCTCGTATTCGGCACGAACGTGATTTCTTCCGCATGGCAATTCAGCAGCTTGGCGGCCGATTGTCGAACGCGCTTCGCTTCAGGATACAGCCGGCCGCGTGCGTAGCTGTGCTCCGACGCCTCCTGGGCATATTGCTGCATCGCTTCGACGGCTGGCCCGGAAATGGGCGCAACGGCGGCGTGATTCAGATAGTTGTGGTGCCGTGTAACGGGCATCTGCTGTCTGACTGCCGCAACGTCGATCGACATGTGTGTCCTCGCAGAACTCCGGAATCGTCAACAGGCGACTCGCCGTCGACAACGCGCGAAACAACTTCGCACTGAATGCCGACACATTCAAAACGTGGGACCCGATGATGGATCGTCCGTTAGAGTCTATTCGCATTTGCTGGCGAGTTCTACGACGCAACAGGGATGGGCTGCAAATTGCACGAGATGAAGCCAATCCTACGCGACGCGAATTCGATGCCGATTCGACCGCAAGAAGTACCCAAAGGCCCCTGCCATGCCGAACAGCACCAGCATGCCGGGTTCGGGAATCGCCTCCGAATCGGCCGTATCGATCGCAACCGCGTCGCCGGCGTCCCCAAGCAATTCAAATCCGAATTGTTCGAATCCCGGAACCGAGGATGGAATGCCGTTCTGAATCGTCCCGAACGGGTCGTTCAGGAACGCCGTGATAAACATCTCTTCGACGAGCATCTGCACTTCCTCGTCCGTCAATCCCTCGCCGGCCTCCGCCTTGGCGAGCAATTCGTCGACCGCGATTTCTCGCTGCGCTGCCCCCGATCCGATCTGAAACGGCGCCGCCGTTCCTGGATTTCCATTGGCCTGAAACAAGGCCCCGATCGCATCCAGAAGCAAGTGCCCCGAAACGTTGATGGGGCCCGTGTCGAAATCCGTGACCTGCTCATCGCTGAGGGCGATGCCGTCCGCCGTGGCGCTGCCGCGATTCACGACGCGAAAGTCCGCATCGTAGAAGCCCAGCGCGTTGATCGTCATGGACGAATCCACCAGGATGTTGCCCGACCATTCGAAATCCTGCACGCCCGCATTGAATGAAACGTTGTAGCCGATCGGCGCCACGTTGAAGATGCTCGATCCGCCCGAAAAGTTCTGCGTCAATACGCGTTCACCCGTCTCGGATTCGATGAACAGCTCAGGAATGAATCGCGTCGTGTATCCGACTCGATTGTGAATACCCGAGAACTGTGTCTGCCCCAGGTTCGGGTCAGGAAACAACTGAAGCTGCAAAGGCCCCAGGTCAAGAAAGTTCTGATTGCCGTAGGAATCCGATCCAAAGAATCGATAGAACTCGTACGTGTACCCGTCTCCGGCGCGATTGTATTCGAGCCGTTGCGTGAATGCATTGAAGTTGAACAATGGACCATTCTGAGGTTGCGACAGGAACTGGGGATCGCCCGCATATTCCGCCCCGCGAAACAGCGTGCTTGCCAGTGATCCGACACTCAGGTCCACGGCCCCGACCGGCCGCACGGCCAGCAGGACAACAGCAATCATCAACGATGCGGATACCAAACGTCGCGGGAACATGAATTCCGACTCCTTCGTTCAAAGGCGCGAGGCGCGGTCCATCAAATCAAACCGCAAGCCACAGCGACAAAGTCGCCACATCGAAATATCGGCCCGATGCACAGGCAAAATCAGCTTGACAGAGTGGTTTGAAACCAGCGTTATCGGATGGTCGCTGCCGCTGTTCCGATTGAGAGACGAGTGCCATGCCGACGCCCAACGTGAGACTGTCCGGGAATTCGAGACGGAAAGTCCTATGCACCGGGTTATCCAGAAACATCAGTGTTTTCAACGTGAAATTCGCTCCGAAGGAGCGCCGGATCGTAGCCACGGGTGGAGCGAAGACCGCGCAACGGTCAAAGCGCAACGCGTGGAATGCGTCTTTCCATTGTATCCGCCCGGAAGGGGCGGCGGAATTCCCGGACTGCGTAACGCCCAACGTCGGCATGCCGCGATGACGCATGAAGCAGGTCCGGCATCGCAATCGCCGGCGCGCAATGGTGACGTAGTGAAAGAAAAGCGAGCATGACAAGGCCCCGATTCGCTCCAAGGAAGCGGCGGATCGGTGCGAAACGGAATCGCAAGTTCCGCGAATCGGCTGATTCGGAACCCGCAGGATTCCTTGCGTGATCGGACGATCAGTCCGCTGCCATCAGCCCGATCAATGCCGTCGAGGATCGAATTCCCGCCTCAAAGTCGCGTACGTGAAAGAACTCGTTTGGCGAGTGAATATTCGCACTCGGCAGGCAATACCCGAGCATCAGACTGTCGGCGCCCAACACGTTTTTCAATAACGGCAGAATCGGCAGCGAGCCCCCTTCTCGAATCAGAACCGGCTCCTTGCCGAACCCGATTCCCACCGCCTTCCGGGCCGCCTGCATTCCCGGAGACGTCACATCCGCCAGATAGGCATCGCAACACGCATGATCGAGGATCTCGCAAGTGACTGTGTCGGGCACCTGTGATCGAATCGCCTCGTCAAACTGCCGACCCACATCCGACGCCTTCTGATTCGCCACGAGCCGCATGGAAATCTTCGCGCCCGCAAGAGACGGAATGATCGTCGACGAGCCTTCCTTCATGTATCCGCCGTAGATGCCGTTCACATCCAGCGTGGGCCGCGCCCAGCGCCGATATAGCGTCGAGTACCCCGCTTCACCATAGGTTCGCGGACTGCCTAGATCCGACAGCAGTCCCGCATCCGTGAACGGAAGCGATTCCATCATTGAGACTTCTTCCGCCGACATCTCGACGACGGCGTCGTAAAACCCCGGAATCGTGACGCGACACTTGTCGTCATGCAGCGACGCGATGACTTGCGCCAGCACGTTCGCCGGATTCGCGACCGTCCCGCCGAACGATCCACTGTGCAGATCCTTCTTCGGCCCACGAATGATCACTTCCTTGTAGACCAGCCCTTTCGTTGCCGTCGTGACTGCCGGCGCGCCTTCGTCAAACTGCGCCGTGTCGTGGATCACGATATAGTCGCACGCAAGCCGATCTTTGTGCGCACGAACCAACGCCTCCAGATTGACGGATCCAACTTCCTCTTCTCCCTCAAGGCAGAACTTCAGATTGATTGGCAGCGAGCCGGCCGTCTTCAACCACGCCTCCGCCGCGAGAATCGCGCAGAACGCCTGCCCCTTGTCGTCCGCCGCGCCGCGACACACGATCTTGCCGTCATCGATCACGGGCTCGAACGGCCCCGTGTTCCAGAGCTTGAGATCCCCCTCCGGCTGCACGTCATAATGACCATATACCAGCAGCGTCGGTCGCCCCGCGACCTGTTCGCCCTGGGCGAAGACCGCCGGATGCCCCTTCGTCTCAACGATTTCGGCCGACAGCCCCGCCGCCTTGCAGCGACTCGCGACCCACTCTGCCGCCTTCCGGACGTCCGGTGCATGGGCCGGCTGCGCGGAGATACTCGGAATCCGGAGCAGATCGAACAACTCGTCGACAAATCGCTTTGAATTCGCGTTGACGTAATCAATGGCTTTATTCATAGAATCGGCAGCGCCCATGAGAATCTCCTTCATGCGGAATCAAGTGCGAAACGCTGTAGAATAAGGCCGATTCGCCTCTCGGACAAAAGCGCCCCCGATGCGCGACGATTCGACGTCGCCGCCGCGAATCCACCCACGCCGGCCCGCAACCACGCTACAATCTTTGGTCATGAAACCCGATGACAAGATCTGCTACTGCTATCACGTCTCGCTGCGCAAGCTGTATCACTACGCACGACGCAACGAACTGTCGCGACCGTCCCAGATGTCCGATTGTCTCGGTGCCGGAACCGGCTGCGGCTGGTGCATTCCCATTCTCAAGAAGATCCACGATCGCGTCGCCGAGGGCTGGGACATGACGGACAACGAACAGGTCTCCGGGCTCCCTTCGACGCCCGAAGAATACGCCGCCGCCCGATCCGAATACCTGAAATCAGAGAATAAGAACTCATTCGACGGATAAGGATTGCACTCGATCCGAAGGACCGATGATTCGCTCGACTGCGCTACACTCGAACACGACGTTTGTCGCTCGCAAAAAAGGTTCTTCACGGGTTTGCGGGGGCCTTTGACGCCTCTTGTCGACGCGGCGGCTGCATTCCACCAAGTCCCG
>JAJDEC010000472.1 GCA_029259995.1 Phycisphaerae bacterium | reverse complement strand
GGGGCGACGCCGTAGGCGTAGGCGGCATCGATCAGGAAGGATCGCTCGTAGATATGTGAATGGCCGCCCAATACAAGATCGACGCCGGCGGCTTCAAGAAGTGGCAGGACGTTTTCTCGCATTTCGACCAGTCGACCGCTCGAGTCGCCGAAATCGTCCGAGTCGTGAGAGCCCTTGGTGTACGGCGGGTGATGAAAGAACACAATCAGCCAGTCCGAATCAGTCGACGCCAGGTCCAATGCCAGCCAATCCAACATCGGCGACGGCGGAGTCCGGTCGCTGTCGTGAGAATCCAGACAGATGAAGTGCGCGTTTCCATGATCAAACGAGTAATACGCTTCCGTTCCCGACGCCATGCCTCCCGCTTCACCCGCACGGGGCAGGACGTATCCCTCATAATAAGGCCCGGATTCTGTTCCTGAATCTGAGTTGGCGCCTTCGTGGTTGCCGATCGTGGGCCAGCAGACGGTATTGCGAAGTATCGTCTGATACATCGAGTAGAAACGCGTGCTGAATTCCGAATCCGTTCCGTTGTCATACGCCATGTCACCCATGTGGAGGTATACGTCCGGCGCTTGTGAGCCGGTTTCGGCGAGCATCGCGTCGCGTACCGCCGCCTGGTTGGCGTCCCCCGTGCCCGAGTCTCCGACGATCCATGCCGTGAAGCGCGTCCGTGTACCGGCGGGAGGTGGCGTGACGAAGAAGTGTTCGGGATCGCCCCCCGCCAGAACGATGGAATCTGATCCTACGTCGTAGAAGTACTTGTCAGACGGATCGAGTCCCGTGATCGTCACAATATGGTCGATCTGCGGCGTCGTATCCGAGATCGTCTGCGTGAGATTGCCGGGCGCGCTGCCATATCGAAGTCGCGTGGTCGTGGGAATGTCCGTTCGCCATACGACGGTCATCGAAAGAGGAGTTCCCATTTGCAGGTACGGCTGGCGGTCCAGTTGTGCTGTCGGTTCACCTTCGTTGGTGACGACAGTCAGCTTCGGTCGAAGTGCGATCGTGGCGTATTCGCTTGAGCGAAATTCTGCGCCGTTGGTATCGGTGGGGAGGATGATCCATCCGTGATTGCTCGCCGGACCTGTCGACCAGGCTGCAAGACTGCTCGTCACATTCAGGTTATGTGTTGTAACGGATGCCGGGGCGGTCAACTGAAGTCCGCCATACTCCGAGGGCTGAACGCCCGGGTTTCCGCCGCCGCCGAAACTGCTGAAAGTTGTCGCTTCATCCCAGGAAACCTGTGATTCTCGAAGCGTACCTTCATCGCCGACGTTGAAGATCGTGTATGTCAGCGTCGCGGACGTGATCTGGTCGCCGGCTGGAATCGGGCCGCCTTCGGTATCAAACAGACTCTGAAAACGGAGCAGGGCGAAGTTGTTCAAGCCCGTACCGCTCGGGTCGTCGTCGTCCCATTCGACGGCGTCGAGATTCCCTTTCGGCGTGCTCGGATCGCTCTCGGCGATAAAAGTATCGGCGGTTCCCGTGTAGCTGTTGATCCCGGTCTGAAATGTGTACGTCGCCGCGCTGGTCGATTCAGGCGAGGCGATTGCGAATAGGGCGATACCAAGTGCCAGGCGAGCCAAAATTGCTCGCGACTGTGTGTATTGCGTACCTGGCATTCCGCGGGCGCGAAAGTCGTTCATCATCTGGTTCATGGGGTGCATACCAATTCTGGCGGATTGATCTGAATGCAGGTGCATCATGATCCGTCGTTCTTTTCGTTCCGAGTTTTCGTGTGATCATTCCCGTCGTGAATCAATTGTTTCAAGAGGTCGTTCGCTTTGGAGAATCTGGGAGATCGCTTTAGCGCTGCATGAAGGTCGCGAATGGCATCGGGATACTGCCCGAGCGCGATGTGCGATTTCGCACGCCCGTACAAGTGAATGGCCGACGTTCTGCGAGCGAGTACGCGGTTTGCTTCTTCGATCGCCGTTTCATACGCATGCATCGCATTTTTGTGATCGCCGGCGACTTGAAGAACATCGCCGCGCCGCAGATACCATTCCGTCTTGACGGCGGCCTTTTCAATGACTTCGTCGATCAGCGCAATCGCCACGTCGAACCGCTTTCTGATCGTTTCAATGCGTATCAATTCGTCGCGAATGACAACGGGGCCACCGAGTTGCTTCATACCGCTTGATAGGTCCCTCGCCGCTTCATCGACGCGTCCAATCGACTCGAGGACCCGCGTTTTGGCGATAACGATGTCAACGGTCGGATGTTGTTCGAGGGCGGTCGAATAATCTGCGAGGGCAGTCTCCGGGTTGCGGCCGCGAGCGCGGATGTGTCCGCGTTCGATGTATGCAACAGAGGATGCGCTGCCGTGCTCGATATGCCTTGTCAGTGCCGCGTCAGCCTCGGAATCGCGCCTCAGCGCAGAGAGTGTCAGGCCGCGCTCCAGATCAAGCTGCGGTGCGTCGGGTGATACGTGCGATGCTCGATCCAGGTCGGCTAGCGAGTCAAGAAATCTCGCGTCCAGGCGCAGAAGACGCGCGCGTTGGATCAGAAGATCGCCTCGATCGGGTTCACGTGACAAGGTCCGACTGATTTCCTGAATGTCATGATGGAGTCCCGGATGGGCGAACAGGGGATCGACGATTGTCGAAGCGATCACGACGATAACGGAATAGCAGAGCCTCTCAATATTCGGCATTTGGCGCACACCTCTCGTTTGACGGCCCAAATCACCTGAACTCGACACGCTCTGACGAATCTCCCTCGTCCTGATTACACTTGTATGTTAGCCCGAATCCAACCGCAACCTGCGCTTCTGGCGCGCAGCTCTAAGCAAATGTCCGACATCGCAAGTCGAGCAATTGTGTCCTTTCACACGATTTTCCCCACTGGTGCGAGATTCCTTTCTCGCACGCATCCCCGCGGGAATCCGTTCCCGCAATGCCGGCCGGGTGGCCCGGGTGGTACTCGACCTGGGGTCGCGATTTCAGCCCGCGACAAAACGCAAACGCATTGAGAAATGTTGTGGATCGCACGTCGAGGCTGCCGCGCCCAAACCGAGCCGCACTCGATCAGAGCTGCGCCCAAAACCGAGCCGCGACCGTCAGGGAGTCGGTCGAACGTAGCCGCAACCTCGGCGCGAATGCCACGCGAACGGCGCCGCCGCCCGGCGCATCAGCCCGCCGCAAGCGCTTTCGAAGTCAACCACCGATGCGGCCCAGGCGGCGACATGACGCAAACGGCCACGCTGCGCCCTTTGCACTGGCGGACACGCCGGCCAGTGGCACCCTCGACGCCGACACAATTTTGTCACTCCGCCAGTGCCACCCGCCCGCGGGCCGGGCCCTTATGATCAGCCGTCATGCGAATTCGAAACGTCATTGGCCTCGGTTTGGTCTTCGTGCCTGTATTGGCGTCTACTGTCCGCGCCGAGAACTGGGCAGGCTGGCGGAATGACGGGACCGGCGTCGCGCGCGGAAACTCGTCGCCACCCGTCCGCTGGGGTCCGACGCAGAATATTCAGTGGAAGGTTGCGATTCCCGGTACAGGCCATTCCTCGCCAGTTGTCTGGCAAGACAGCGTCATCCTGACAACGGCCGTTGACGGAGTCGGACAGGAGGCCGCCAGACGGCACTGGACGATTGTGACGATCACGGCCGCTGTCGCGGCGCTGCTCTCAATCGTTGCATCCTGGTTCATCTCGAAGTCAGGGCATCGGCAGTCTGCGTGTGCATCAAGCGCCGAGGCTCCACTATCGTTGTCGCGGAAACGGCGGCTCCTGGGCGCATCCCTCATCGCAGTTGCGAGCAGTTTCATCGCCGGCGCCGTCGCGTGGCAGATATCGCATCCGGACTCCCAGACCCTCCGCTACGCGATGTGTATTGATCGCGACAGCGGGGCAGTTCGTTGGCAGACGCAGTGCGCTGCCGGTCCATTGCTCGGTTCCACGACGATGACCTCCGCGGCCACGCCGACGCCGACGACGGATGGCAAATTCATTTACGTCCACTTCGGTCAGGCGGGGACTTTCTGCCTGGATTTTGAGGG
>JAJDEC010000471.1 GCA_029259995.1 Phycisphaerae bacterium | reverse complement strand
TTTCGTGCGATCCGACGCAACTGCGTCGGCAAACCGCTCTCCGAAGGCTCGCAGAAACGCGTTCGTGTCGCCGATTCCCAACTCTGTCCCCGTTCTATCGTCGTTTCGATCACCCATACAGCTTCCACTATCTGCCTTGCCCGCAAGACTCACGATCGAATTGCTCGCCTGTCACCCGATTTCGCTTTGTACTGACTAGGTTACAATACCCATGAGCGGTACTCAATAAGTAGAAACTGGCCACCTTCCCGATCGTCGAATCGTTCGCATCATGAGATCGAGACGAGTTGGGCACTCAAAGTCAGTCACTCGCGAGCCCCGCCGATGCGAAACGATGGACGAAGCCGCAAGACCGGACCTGAAATCCTGACGAATTCACAGCGGCTTCGCTGCGGGTCCAGAGATGTCTGAACGAGAGGATCGCCGAGCGTGGACGAGCGACAACGCCCTACTTGGCGTTTCAGTTTTGATAGCAAACCACTAACGCCGTTGGAACCAGATATAGTACCCGATGGAGTCGACGCGACGCTACTTCATTAAGCCGGCAGATATTGGCGAAGGTGCCCTGGCGTCGCTCAGGCAACGGCTCCAATCGGCTGTCCTGCTCCAGCAGAAGCTTGGAGACCAGAGCCTCCACGTGTTGCGTTTTTTCGGGGAGCTCAAGGAAACGGATCAGGCATTTTACGTTGATCACGAATCCCTGATTCCGGAAGATTTCTCGGATTTCTACGCGTCGAATTCGCGTCGCGATGACGAAGTGATTCGGGACTACGCGCTGGGACTTGTGGACGCATTGAGCGTTGCACACAACATTGACAGCATGCATGGCGGCCTCTGCCCGGGCGTACTCGGGCGAAACGTTGACGGATTGGTCGTCGTGACCGATTTCGGAATCGCCCCGGCGTACTACGCCGCCTGTGGTTCTGATTGCTTCGTCGGAATGGCTGTCGAGTCCGCGCAACGAGCCGGGATCAACGATGCTGCCGGTCGCGCATGGGCCTTGCTGGACGAAGGTGAATCTTCGGATGGGCGAATAACTGCCTATCTCGAGACTCAGGATCATTCGTCGAACGTATACCATCCGCCGACACGACATACCGACATTCTGGCCGCCGGGGAACTCCTGTTCGTCCTGTCGGAGGGCCGGCATCCGTATCTTGAAATACCGGATCATCAAGGCGTCTGGTGTGGCGACGCCATCGGCGTGAATGCAGTAACGCTTCCCGTCATGAATCGCGGCCAACACGAGTCAGATTCGGAACTGGCCAGACTGATTCGTGCGACGGTTCTTGAATCCCTTCCGTCGAACCCCGTCGCGCGGAGTTCATCAGCCGATCTCCGATCGCGCTGGGAAGCGCACATCGCCTACGATTCAGCCGCCATTCGGGAAAAACGTCGGCTTCGCCGTGCGAACAACACCATTCAGAAACTAGAGCTCCTTGCGGACGCAGAAGATTGGAACGCATTTACGGACTTGCTCGACGGAGTCGAGCTGAAGCTGCAGACGATACCCGCCGTTCGTCATCGCCTGGATCAAGTCGTCGAAAGATTCCGGGCGCGTCAGTCAGAGGACAGGAACAAGAAACGCGCTGCCGATTGGGTAACGACACTCCGATCGATCGTCGCCGCAAGCAACCCAACCGCCGCAGTCGAGCATTGCAGAACCCGCCCGAACCTCGACAGTCTGACTCCCTCCGAAATCGCGGAAGCCGACGAATTGTGCCGAAAGGCAACGGTCGACTTCGAAAACGCCGTTGAAAAGCAAATTGGCGAAATAGCCGTCGCGATCGGCGAAGGGCGAATCATCGACGCTCGATCCCTCATGGATCTGGGCCCGTCGGCGGACGCGATTCCCGACGTCCATCGCCCCCAATACGACGAGCTGGCCGCGGCACTGAGCAGCCTTGAAGAACGCATTCGGCGAGACAGCGACGATGCAGAGAGATACCTGAGACGCGCCGAGGCATTATTGACTCAGGACGCGATCAACGACGCCAGGACGCATATTGAATCGCCGCCGCAATTGGAATTCCCGCCAGACTCATTCCAATCAGACCTGGCGAAGTTGCGTTCAAGGGTGCAGAGTGCCGAAGCGAATCACACTGTCACGACCCACAAGCGCCATGACGACCTACTCGCCACGGCGATCGAGAGAATCCGAGACGCCGTCATCCGCCGTCATTCTTCTTCCGAAGTTCTGACGAAGTCCAAGCTGGAGCTAAAGTTCGATCGCACAGAAATGCCTGCTCCT
This sequence comes from Phycisphaerae bacterium, assembly GCA_029259995.1. Taxonomy (GTDB): domain Bacteria; phylum Planctomycetota; class Phycisphaerae; order UBA1845; family UTPLA1; genus ECT2AJA-110-A. The sequence continues at coordinate 2,239 of JAJDEC010000471.1, read as the reverse complement.
GCGATCCAGGGCAGACTGGTTGCAACCATCCTGGATTCACAAGGCAAACCGCGCGCCTCGTCGTTTCGTGAGATCAGCGGCGAATTCAAGGACGGCGCTGTCGCTTTGGAAGAGAAAGCGATCGTCGACGACCTGGCAACTGCAACGGAACGCCAGGTTCACGAGCATCAGTCAAACAGTCTCGATAATCTTTGCAAAGGGCTTGTCGCCACCCTCTTTCCAGACTCAAGCTGGCGCACCGAATGGAAGTCTGGAGGCGTCGAAGCATCCGTCGCCTTGCAATGCCTGCAGAATGCCTCGCCGACTCCGCTTGGAAACGCCGAAATCCATTGGGACCATGATCGCTTCGATTGGATAATCGCTGACTGCTCGAACCTCGTCGAAACCTGCTCTGACGCCGTCATTGAACAGGTGCTGTCCCACGCTCGAGACACATGTCTTAAAGGCGCATCGACCGCGCTACGTCATCGTGCGCACCTGACCTGGCACGCCGAAGCCGATTCAGCGAAAAAGAAACCTTGCCTTGAAATGCCGAACGGGTTGCCCTTCACAGTTCGGGCGTTTTGGCGATCGGAAAGCAAGTCTCCCTGTTTTGAATCAAGTGTCACGTATCACGGCCGCAACAATATCAGAATTGCTGCCGCCGCGACGAAATTCGAAAACGCGATTCAACAGCGCGTTTCCCGAGTTCAAAAGGAGGCACTGACCGCAATCAAGGATGACGTGAAGCACACGTTCGGGCTTCAAATTCGCAAGCAGCGACCAAAGACGATCAACCGATTCGTACCATCCTTGAATCTGACACTCAAACGATCGGACGGAGAGGAAATCAGTGTCGCAGCGCCCTGGTCCTCCGAAATGCTCCGATTCGAGCCCCCCGAAACCCTCGCCGAATTCGCGGCGAAAGCCCGACAGACGCCTCCCAAGACCGACCCATCCGCTCGATCGGAATCCGTGCCCGAACCTCCGCAGCGAGTCCGTCCCAGTCCCGAACCAGTGCCAGTGCAATTACCAGAGATTGCCACCGCCGATTTGTCGCCTGCCAACCCGGATCGAGTCGCGCCATCGGCCAATGACGACGTCGATCGAGACGCGTCAGCGGAGCGTCCACAATCCGATCCGCCCGGGTCCCTTATGGCCAGGCGCCGGCGAGGCATCTTACTCACCTCGATCGCAATCGCTGTTGCCGGCGTCGCCGTCACTGCGACAATCTTCGGGACTTCCAGCGGCAAACCCAACAGCGAAATGAACGGCGATAATGGTGCAACATCGATCACCGGCGCAATCTCAATCCGGAGCGAGGAGCCGATCATCGCCGGCGATCAGATCCGCGTTGACGTGGCTCAACTTGACGATGATCGCGAACCCGAATTCATCCTTGAAGAGGTGCGCGACGGCAATGTCCTTCAGGAATTCGAACTGCAGGACACGCGATCGCTGGACGAATCAAGCGGAACCGGACGGCAGTTTGTCGTCAATCTACCCAATTCGATCCCGTCCTTGAACGACGCGGACCAGTTCCGGATTCGATTGCAACACACCGATGAGGACCCCGGCGACAACCACTCCGATCTGTTTTCAATTCGCGCCATTGACTTTCAACACATCAAGGAAATTGTCGATAGCAACAGGGCAATCGACAACGCGATGGACGCGTTGACAGGCCAGCCGAAGGCGGTATCTGCGGCAGACTCAGGTACCAACGCCCCGTCCGTCGAGCCCCTCTTGAAAGTGCTCCAAGAATCACCGCTGACATTGAACCAAGAGGGATTCGAGATAACCTGGGATAACGACAGACATGCCTCGGTGTCCGTCGCCTTAGCAACCTCGCGTCCGACAGATCAAGCAAAACAACTACGACTCTCCTACACACCTGCACGCGTATTGGACGACGGTAGGATCGCGAAACACGCCGTAAACCTTCCGTTCGACGAGACGTCGAACTCGCAAGAATTCGCACAGGAAAACCGCACAACGCTGATCGCTTACCTTCGCAGCGTCGTTGCCGCAAAAATCCGCAAGTTGTCCGACGAGTCGATAAACGGGAATCCTGCCAGCTTTACGGCATTGGGCGAACTCACGACCAGCGCGGCGACAATCCTCGGGCCCGACGAAGACGAATCCACAGGCGATGATCCCCTAGACGTTGCGTTGTTTGAGTATGAGAAACTTCCGCCCCCATGGGCGTCTCTGACGGAATGGAAAAAGGCGAATCGAATCAAGCCAATGACTAACTACG
>JAJDEC010000048.1 GCA_029259995.1 Phycisphaerae bacterium | reverse complement strand
TAAAGAATCTGGATCGTCCTCGCCGTGATGAACCACCTCTCGTTAATCACCTTCGTTTGGGTCGCGCGGATCGACAAGGGGTTCTCCACCGCCTCGGGCCCGGAGCCCGGGGCGCCCCTCGGCGACGACGCCGACAGTGGTTGTGTCGGCAGGGCGTACAAGCGTGATCAGGCGGCCGGGCCCGATCCGCGTTCCGGCGCGCAAACCGGTTTCCGCGCAGACGCGGATGACGGGGAGCGATCGGGGCGAGACATCGGCCGAGGTTTTTGTCGTATGCGTAGGGTTCGAGCAGGATGTACTCAAGAGAATGAGCGCGGCGACTTGTGTCGCCGCGCTCCATCCCATGTGTCGTGCGAACAGACTAGCGGAGTTTGATTTCTGCAATGAGCTTATCTGCATCGTTGAAGATCTGTGCGCTATCGTAGTCGTTCGGAACTGCACCGTCGAGTCGGATCGTATAGGGGCCCGAACCATTGTAATTGGTCTTGATCTCGCTCATGCCCATGGCATCGAGGTACTGGATGACCTGACTTAGTTTGACGTTATCCATGGTAACGTAAAGGATCCAATCGTTCTCGGGTGTATCAAGATCCACTTTCACGTAATTAAACCGATCGACTCCGATTGACTCGGCCAGATCCAGGTCGACGTCGTGCGGCATTTCCCAGTCGCGCTCTGTGCAAATCACGAAGTCTACAATGTCGTCAACGTTGTACTCTCCCGGCTTGATGGGTGCATGATCTGTGATCCACATTCGCGGCGCGACATTGCCGTTGGCGTCCACGGCCAGCCCGGCTTCTTCGCGAGTGCCCGGATCGCCGTTCGGAGCCTTGGAATCCCTGGCACAGGGGCAATCCTCATAGACTCGCTGACCGTTTTCATCGATGCGGTACCATCGTGGATCATCGCGATCCATCCTGTATTCGATTCCGTTATCGCAAACCAATCTTCTGGGCTGCGTTCGCTTGACCGGCGTTGTTGTATCCTCCTGCCAACCTGGCCCAACGCATGCAACGTGCATTCCGATTAACAGAGTCATTGCTGCGACGTTTTGCACAATCAGAATTCGCTTCAATTTTCCATGCCTCCAATGCGCATGCATCGCGAAAACGATCCACGCGGCCCACAGTATTCCTCCGTATGCAACCGTTGCATCCGGCCCGTCATACTTCGAACGACTAACGCCATTCTTGCGCGTTGCGCTCGTCGGTTTCGCGAAATTCTTAAACGGCATGTGTATTGACGCAGTCGACATTCTGTGGAAGTCCACAGGCGACTGGTTGCGTTGTCTGGAGATGTACGCAATATGCCGGTCAGAACAATCATCTCAGTCACGGCATCGTGGCACTGCGACGGACGAATGCGAGTGGCATTTCTGCGCGCTGTCGGGGAATGGTCTGCACGGCAGTCCAAATACCCTCGTACGAAGGCAGATTGGTCGCAGATGGATGTGCATTGGCCGTCAATGTCATGCCATCGGCGCCGGCGAACCCGTCTTGAGGGCTTTGTCAAACACCCCAAGCCGCCATACGTGTGGCATTTCTCCGAAATTGAATGCAATAATCTCTCAAGAATAAACTTGATGAATTCTGGAATGCGCTGATACGCTTGCGTTATGTGGTATCTGGCCTCGGGCGGCTCGGAGATCAAGCAAGATGGCGATCGCCATTCATGCGTGAATCCAACTGCAATTTGGCCGGTTTCGGGCAATCAGGTTGATGCACGCCCCCGGCAAATCCATTGGATCATTGCATCAGATGAGGCGAAAGGAGAGAACAATGAATAAATCCAAGATGGAGGCAATGCTCAGGCAGATTGCTCAGCAGGCCCTCGGCGCTGTCGGCGATGCGGAGACTTTCGAGGGGGCTCATGATGGACACGGCGGCGCGTCGGACGCTGCGGTCAGCACCATTCAGAAATCCAGTCGGCATTCCCGAGTCGTCGAGAAGAAAGAGGTTCATAAGCTGGGGAATGCGTTCGTGTGTGAGACGGATTCACGCGGTCACGCAACGCCCCAGAGTCGTACTCCGCTGGAACTCGTCCTGGATGCGTCCGAGGGTTTCATTCCGCTTTGGGAGCAGGGTGTGACATTGCGATGGCGCTTTAACGAAGTCTCGCTCAGTCTCTTTCCCGATCCGGAGGCCGTCAAGACAGATGTACGTGAGTTGTTGGCCGATGCCCTATTGGCCTGGGGCGACGCGGCGCCCGTTAAGTTCTCTGAGCGAGACGACGCCTGGGATTTTGAGATTGTTGTCAGAAACAATGATCGATGCACGATCAATGGGTGTACGCTGGCGCGAGCGTTCTTCCCCGATGCCGGTCGACACGACCTGGAGATCCTGCCCAAGATGTTCACGCAGAGTCGAAAAGAACAGGTCGACACGCTGATCCACGAAACGGGCCACGTCTTTGGATTGCGTCACTTTTTCGCGAAGGTGCGGGAATCGGCCTGGCCGAGTGAAGTCTTCGGCACGCATCGAGCCTTCTCGATCATGAATTACGGTCATCTCAGTGAGCTGACGCCGGAAGACCGGGGCGACTTGAAGCGACTGTATTCCATGGCATGGAGCGGGGCGCTGAACAACGTCAACGGCACGCCGATCCGACTGGTGAAACCCTTCCACGCGTCCGGCTCTCCTGTCTGAGCGGCCGGCGAATCATCGGGGCGGCGTTGCGAGGAGCATCGCGCGCCGCCGTCGGTCTGGCACGCGATTCGCAGCTCCATGAGGCCTCACTGGCCGGGGCGCGTGTCGATCTTCTGGCATCTTTGCGGAGCTCCGGCCTGAAGTTCGGAATGCGGATCCTACGGGGCTATCGGCGCATCGATTCCGTGGGGATTGCGATTCCATCGAAGTTGAGCGTTTCTCCGCAGTAGCGTCTGTCCTTCGGATCGACCTGCTGAATTGCGATGGTCGCGTCGGGTTCGATACGGATGTCCACTCGATCGACACCGGCAAGCGCCCCGGTTTCGGGAATAGCCCAATATTTCTTGTCGCGGTCCCGCAAATAGATCCATCCCAGTTTCTGAAACTCGCCTTTCCCGGAGGGCCGTATGAATATGTGGCCAGCGATTGGAATGCGATGCGCTCCGAGCCTGTCGATGCGAATGGATCGCCGGAACATCCACGCATTGGATTCTGCATCCGGATCCGGCGGCCGAATCGCCGTGATGGGAATACCGCCGTGGACACGCGTCGTCTTGCTGAAGGCCGTGACTGATTCGGCATCGCGCACAGCGTCGACAAAGTCGCTTGCCGGCCGATCCTTGATACGCACGCGCGTGGACACGGAGAATTGCGTCGTATGGATCGCCAGCGCGTCGATGAGTTCCAGGTCTTTCGAGGCGCTCATCGTGACTGTCGCCGCGATTGTCACGTCGTGTTCGCCGACCGGGAGCGCGGGGCCGCCAAGAATCCAGTGATTGCGGAGCGGGTCGACGGATGCTGCATCCAGTGCGACGGCATGTTCGACGGATTCCACGCCGTCGACGAAGACGGCGTGTTTGCGGTGGAAAAAGCGATCACCGCGTTCCAGTTCTTTGATCGTCATATCCAGGTAGACGTGGACGTAGAACGGAACATCGGCGGGATAAACGGCGATTGCGTCGCACGATGGATGCAGCGCCTGGTCGAAGAACTGCCTTTTCAGCGGTTTGCTCAGGCCGCCGTCCCGATATCGCCGCGCCAGTTCGAGTTCCGCGGGCCGAAACTGGAACGCCTGCAGGCGAAGCAACATTTCGTTGGACAGAAGTCCGGCCCAATTGAAGTAGTGATAGATCGCCGGGGCGCCGATGCCGACGATGAGCAGGACAGCCAACAGCACAATGTTGCGCTTGTGTTGACGATGGTCGGCGACAATCCGTCGTTTCAACTGAGTCGAACTGACTTCCGTGCCGCATTCGGGGCAGCGCCCGGGATTCATGGCGTAATGACATGTCGGGCAGAATCCTCGCGGTTGCGATGCGTGCTTGCTCGCGCGCTTACCGATGCCGAGGCGATATTGCAGGAATCCACGCAGCCAGACAATTGCGACGGCATAGGGCACGGCGATGGGGGAAATCCGAGATCGACCTTTTGCCCGCCGAATGCGGCCATGCAGGTAGGCAACGATCGGCAGAAAATAGAGCCACGCCACGTGAGGCGACAGAATCATTCCGGCGCGAACGAGCACCACAAACAGAAACAGGCCGACGAAATGGTAGATTCGATTCTCTGGCCGCATGATCGAATTGTACCCGACGAGAATGCAAAGTCAGCGAGAACATTCTATCGGGCCGGATTCGGAAATGACGGGGCGGCGGAGCAGTCGGCCAATGATCCGCACTGCGGTCGCTACGTGGACGACGCCGATCCCCAGTTGCGACATTCCGCCTCCGGCTCCACGCCCAGCGCATCTGCGATTCGATTGATATAGTTGAAGTAGCTCACGACCTGCACGGCGTCGTGGATGGCGCTGTCGCTCCAGCTAAGTTTGCGGAGGTGGTCGACGTCGGCCTGCGTGCATGCGGCGGGGGGCTGCGTGATCTTGGT
>JAJDEC010000470.1 GCA_029259995.1 Phycisphaerae bacterium | reverse complement strand
CATGTGCTTGATCACGGCATCACCAAACTCGCTGCACTTCAGCAGCGTTGCGCCTGTCATCTGGCGCTCGAAGTCGTATGTCACGGTTTTGGCACTGATCGCGCCGTTCATGCCCTTGATGATCATGTCGGCAGCGGCCGTCCAACCCATGTATCGCAGCATCATTTCGCCGGAAAGAATCAGACTGCCCGGATTGACCTTGTCCTGGTTCGCATACTTCGGCGCCGTGCCGTGCGTCGCCTCGAAGATGGCGTGGCCCGTGTCGTAGTTGATGTTGCCGCCCGGCGCGATGCCGATGCCGCCGACGCAGGCCGCCAGGGCGTCGGAGATGTAGTCGCCGTTGAGGTTCATCGTCGCGATCACGTCGTACTCGGCCGGTCGCGTCAGGATCTGCTGAAGGAACGCATCGGCGATGACATCCTTGATGATGATCTCTTTGCCCGTCTTCGGATTCTTGAGCGAACACCACGGACCGCCGTCGATCTCCTTCGCGCCGAAATCATCCTGCGAGACTTTGTATCCCCAGTCGCGGAAGGCGCCTTCCGTGAACTTCATGATGTTGCCCTTGTGGACCAGCGTGACGCTCGATCGATCGTTGTCGATGGCGTACTGGATCGCCGCTTTGGCGAGGCGCTGCGTGCCTTCCTGGCTCGTCGGCTTGATGCCGAAGCCCGTCGTCTCGGGGAAGCGCACCTTCTTGAAACGATCCGGGAATGCGTCGGCGAAGAGCTTCTTGAACTTCCTGCAGTCGTCGCTGCCATTTTCGAACTCGATGCCGGCGTAGATGTCTTCGCTGTTCTCGCGGAAGATCGTCATGTCCGTCTTTTCCGGCGACTTCACGGGCGTGGGAACGCCCTTGAAGTACTGCACGGGACGAAGACAAACGTAGAGATCCAGCTGCTGACGCAGGGCAACGTTGAGCGAGCGGATGCCGCCGCCGACGGGCGTCGTCAACGGTCCCTTGATACCGACGAGGTATTCGCGGAAGGCATCGAGCGTCGCTTCGGGCAGCCAGTTGCCGTCCTTGTTGAACGCCTCTTCGCCGGCGAGAACCTTCATCCACTCGATCTTGCGCTTGCCGCCCGACGACTTGTTGACGGCCGCATCAAGCACGCGAACGGTCGAGCGCCAGATGTCCGGCCCCGTGCCATCGCCCTCGATAAAGGGAATGATCGGATTCTCGGGAACGTTGATTTTTCCGTCGGGATTGAGCGTGATCTTGCTGCCAGCCATGTCGATTGCCTCCGCCAGTTGCTGTTTTCAAAGGTGTGTCAGAATTCTCTGAAGCGCGGCCATGATATGCAGAATTGCATACGCGAACAACGTCGGCGCAAGTTGCCCCGCGAATGCCCGGCACAACGCGGCCATTCGCCGAATCGTGCGGTCCGGCTAATAACGGAGAAACATTTCCCAGACGAAATAGCCCATCGCGCCGATCATCATCAGGGCGATGGACGCAATGGGGACAATCGCCTGGCCGATCGAATCGAAGCCCAGCTCCCGGGCATTCTTGACGGCCGGTACCAGGCAGACGGCGGCAAGCAGATAGCTGACAAGCATCACCCAGAACGGCGCTTCCCAGGCCGGCCCCCAGATGCCAAGTACCACGAAGATCGTCATTCCGACAAAGGCCAGATCCCGTTTCAGGTTCGGCGACCAGTTACTCATGCGTTCCCTTGTTCGTTGTGTGTGACTGACTTAATTGAATCGAACATTACGGCGTCTGGCCGCAATCGCAACCCAATCCACTTCGCTACATGGCGGACACTCCGGACACGTACGGACTCAACACAAGTGTATGCATGAGTCCCCGGAGTTGGCTTGCCGGGTTCGAATAGAATGTCGAAAAGCAACTGACTCACGCCCTGTTCGCGTCGTGCGGCGAGCGCCTTTTGCGCCGGAACCCGACGGCAATCGCAAGAACAATCGGCAAGATCGAAGCAGGTTCGGGAACGGCTGGCGGATCGAATGCGACGACCAGTGAGCCGTCTGCATCAACATAGGCAACGGCCGGATAGCTCGTGCCGTAGTCATCGAAGGCGAGACTCGGCCGACCTGTGCCCGTCGGCGAATCGATCATGATGGAATCGTCGATGAGACTTTGCTCCCAGGTACCGAGGCCGTTCATGTAGGCCAACTTGAGTTGTTCGGGGCCGCTGAAGACATCCTCTTCGAACGCGATGGCCGGGCGGCCATCGGAAAGATCGTAGGCCAGCGACAGGTCTTCGTAAACCGATGCAGACGATTGCATCAGCTCGGTCGTTTCCAGCGTCACGCCGTTGAATTCCGCATACTTGAGCCTTGAGACGCCTGCGCTGCGTGTCGTGTAGGCGATGCCGACACGACCATTGACGGGATTCGTCGCCAGCGAGACGCCGCCAACGCTTGTCGCCGCATCCAATGTTGCCGTGGACCACGCCCCGGCGAACGTCGGCTCGGACGCAATCATGACGCCCTCCAATCCCCCCGCCATTTCGGCGCGCGCGACGATGTGGCGCAGGCCGGCATGATCGGTCGCAAGCTGGGCATCGACAATCTGGTCGACGCTCGGGATCGTGGCCAGCGACAGGCTGGAGAACGACGATCCGTTGAAATCGACACTCCTGAGACTGCCGGTCGTGGATCCACCGAATACGCCGCGAAGATTTCCGGCCAGATCGTGGGAGATCGACAGCGCGGCGGATTGGCTGTTTGCATTGGCGGAAACGAACCCGACGACATCACCGTTGTTAAAGTCCGCGTGGATATCGAATGCGTCCGTCATCCAGGCGACGATCGGTCGTTCGGCCCGATCGAACGATAGTGAAGTCGAGACCCCGACGCCGACGCCGGCCACAACCGTCCGATGGGCCCAAAGACCCAGTCCCGATCGCTCCGATCGGAATACGGTACTCACGCCTCCAACGTTGGATCGGGCGGCCCAGGAAACAGAGGGCATCCCCAGGTGATTGAACGCGAGGGATGGCGATGCGACATCATTGTCGGGCGACAATGTGGCGACGGTCGACGGAAACCAGACTGGCGTTCCATCGATCGCCAGGGCGGCGGACGTTGTGAACAAGCCTACGAGCAGAAGTGTCAAGACGATGGGGCGAATAGTGCGAATCAACATCGGCAATCTCCGTTCGAACAAGGTCGCATGGAAATACAAGTCCAGCTGCAAGATGTGAATTCCAGACCACGAACCCAACGAAAGGGACAGCCGATTTCGTCACTGCCCCGGCGCGCGGCCGACAATGCATCTGACGTTATGAAGGCAGAGAAACTGCGTCAATGAGAACATCCGTCAGGAGTGCCATGTGTGACAAGTGGATCCCCGCGACACGGGCCACATTGGAGATCAGCGATAACCTTATGCAGGGAGCCGATTTACACCAACCGGCACCCACTTGACAGTTCACGAACAGTCGAATAGATTGCCAAGTTTCGCAGTCAGTTGCAGAGCAGTCGCGCCCAATCGGATCAGGCGCAAGAGAGTCGCCCCATTTCGGGCAGAAATCATAACGCCGCGCGACGGCCGGTGTTGGCAGGTGAGTCATGGTACCCAAGCGGAAAGTGTCCAAGTCATGCAAGCGGTCACGTCGATCGCATCATGCGCTTCGCCCGATGAATCTCGTTGAGTGTCCGAAATGCGGCACGGCGCGGCTTCCTCATCGAGCGTGCATGGATTGCGGTTACGTCAACGGTCGCATTTCCTTGAAGTTGGAAGCCGAAGAGGCCTAGTCGCATATGCGCATCGGCATCGACGCGATGGGCGGCGATCATGCGCCCGAAGAGATTGTCCAAGGCGGCATTCAGGGCTTGAAGTTTCTCGGCCCGAATGATCGTCTTGTGCTCATTGGGCGCGAAGATGTGATTCGCGGCTTCCTTCCTGACGACGTCGATTCTCGGATCGACGTGTGTCACGCACCTGAAGTCATTGAAATGCACGATTCGCCGGTCGAATCGCTTCGACAGAAGCGCAAGTCGTCCATCGCCATCATGGCGAAGATGGCCGCAGACGGCGAATTGGATTCAGTCATCTCCGCCGGGAATACCGGCGCATGTGCAGCGGCCTGTCAATTGCGAATGAAGGCCCTTGGTCCTGTCCTGCGACCGGGGATCGCCGTTGTGCTGCCGACGTTTGCCGGACCGCTGACGATCTGCGATGCGGGCGCGAATGTCTCTCCCAAGCCGGCGCATCTATTGCAATACGCACAGATGGCCAGCGCTTACTCCTCCGAGATTCTGGGTATCAAGAACCCGCGCGTCGGACTGATTTCCGTCGGCGGCGAGGATGTCAAAGGCAGTCCGCTCGTCAAGAAGACGAACGAACTGTTGCGGGCCGATCCGACGATCGACTTTGTCGGTAATGTCGAGGGTCGCGAGCTGTTCAGCGGCGCCTGCGAAGTCGGTGTCTGCGACGGATTCGTCGGCAATGTCGTATTGAAACTGACGGAAGGCCTCGCCGAGGGATTGTTCCGAACGATTCGTCGCGAAGTGACCGCCGAGAGCGAAGAGCTGGGCAAGCGGATCGAGCCGATCTTCGGCCGCATCTGGCAGAAGCACGATTACAGCGAATACGGCGGCGCGCCGCTGCTGGGCGTCAACGGATCGTGCATCATCTGTCACGGCAGCAGCGATCGCCGAGCGATTCTCAATGCGGTTCGCATTGCCGCCGATTTCA
>JAJDEC010000469.1 GCA_029259995.1 Phycisphaerae bacterium | reverse complement strand
CGGCGTCGTCGGTCCGGCCGACGAGGAATGGTATCATTGGGGTCTGCGAGGCGCCGGCGGCGTCTTAGTGAACATGAAAGACCTTTTTAAATGGGAACTGGCGCTTCAGGGAACCTCTGTCCTGTCCGACTCGGAGAAGCGTCTGCTGTTCGCGAACCACGTACAGACATACGGCCCCGATTCTCATTACGGTTATGGCTGGCAAGTGACGGAAGGATTGAAGGATCCGAACGGCTGTTTGGATATCGATGCGCGGCTCGTCAGCCACGGTGGCGATACGCGCGGATTCGAGGCCAAGTACTTTCGCATTCCCGAAAGCGGCGTCGCCGTCATGGTGATGGCGAACAACAACGACCGATTCTGCTGGTGGATGCCGATACATCTCATGAGCATCTTGACGAATCAGGATTGCCCTTTGCCGCCGCCCGCCGTCAAACTGAAGGCAGTGGATCTCGAGCAATGGCGAGGAACGTACGCGAGCGCCGACGGCGTCCGTATTTCATTGCGGATCGATCGCGGCAAGGTGGTCCTCATGCCGATCGGGCAGGCGGCGTTCGATTTGATCGCGTTGGACGGGCTCGTGGGCAGCGGATTCGAAATTGCATACAAACAAGCCAATGAGCAGGCCGAGTCAGTCGTCAACGCGTGGCGAACGAAGGACATTGATCGACTCTCAGCAATTCTCCATCCGGATTACGAAGAATCGCCCCAGGCGCTGATCCACAGGTTTGACAAGGCGGCAGCCGGGCGTGGCGGCTACGTGAGCCATGTGCTCATCGGCACCGTTGCCGATCCCAACAGCATGCAGACGCTGGTTGAGGTGCGATTCGCGAACAGCGTCGAGAAGATCCGGTTCAAGTCCGGCTTCGGACGCATCAACGCTGTTCAATTTCCGTTCGTGTATCCGGTCGCCGTGCGCTTTGTTCCCGAGTCGGCGTCGCGCGTCAATTCGTATGTCATGTCGAATTCGGGCGTCAGATCTTTGGAGCGAATCGACCAAGAGTCGGCTGATCGGCTGCGACTGACGGGGTTTGGCGGTCGCGTTATTGAGCTGGAGCGGGAGGCGGGAACCCAGGCCGCAGACAGGCCAACTCGACGAAAGTGAGGGGCGCGGAATGCCGCCGTCGCTGACGATCGAGCGTGTGGGCTGCTTTGGCTGCGTGAAATCCTCGACGAGAATATTAGACGATGAGGGCGCGTTCGGGTTCGTGAGGTTCATTCGAGTATCAAACACAAAACGACAATGCGAGCGGTGCTGGATCACCTTCCACAATCTGTCGATAGTTGCAGAATGCTGAGCACTCGACGATTGCTTCGAAGATTTCGGGACATCGTTTCTTCAGGTCGGCCGCGTGTTCCAGATGCAGAAAACAGACATCATCGCGTGCGAGCTGGAAACCGCAGTCCGCCACGTCCGGGTCACGTAGATAGGTCATGCAGTCAATCCATGCATCCATATTGCGGCCGTAGAAATCGGGGAACTCGAACAATTCCGAGAAATAGTCGTGAAACGAACTCCAGCCTTTGATGCGGCGGCAATCAATTCGAACAAGTGACATCGGTTCCCCTCCGGCTAACGGCGTCGCCGCCAAGAGTGCTCCCCGACGCCAAAGTAGGCTAGCACATCATCCAGAATCTCAATCGCATCCACGTCGTCAATTGCGGAGCGGATCGCCGTCAGTAGATTCGCGCAGAACTCCTCGGTGATTGATTCCCATGGCGTAGCTCCGGGCTGCCGGAATTCGACAGTCTTATCCATTGCCACCCAACATGCGTCGATTCCGCACCCATCCAGCCTCGCGACGTCATGGCGGAGCTGCCATTTGGTAGCGAAGTCCGGGGCGTAATTCAGAGCATTTAATGGTGCATCCATCTTGCATATGCCAGTCACGCCCCAGGATGTGAGGGGCAGAATGCGCTTCGCCAACCACTCGTGAACCCGGTCTGCATCGATGCCCGATATGTGATGTGCCCACAAGCTTGCGCGTGCACTCCTGGCATCAAACTGCCAGGCGCTTTGAATCCGATTCAGCGTCAGCACCAATTCCGAGTCAAAAGACGGTGAGAATACGACGCGTACAGCGATATCGGCTCCAGCCTGAAGCGCCGGCACGAATCCGGGCGGCGTCAGCGCGCGGCATATCGCATCAGGTCTGCAGTCGTGCCGACCGAGAACTTCGCATTGAATCTCATGCAGTGGGTTCATACTTGAACTCAAACACACCCATCTGCGTCGGCGCCCCAACCAGCGCATCCTCCGACCCTACCGCTAGGAACCGAACGCCATACCCGAATCGCTCCGCCACGCTCGTCGCCCACGCCTGGAATTCCGACCGCGTCCATTCGAAGCGATGATCGTGATGCCGCATCGTGCCGGCTGGCAGCGTTTCCCACATGACGTTGTATTCCGCGTTCGGTGTCGTCACGACCACGAGTTGCGGTCGCGCGAATTCGAACAACACGCGTTCGAACGCGGCCAACCGTGCTGGATCAAGATGCTCGATGACTTCCACGACAGTTGCCGCGTCGAAGCCCTTCAGGCGGTCGTCCCGATAGGTCAGCGAACCGTGAAGCAGCTTGATCCGGGCTCGCTGCAGCGGCGGAAGTTGATCCAATCGCAGTCGCGATGCCGCTTTCTCCAGCACGGCGTGGGAGACGTCGAGGCCGACGATGCGTTCGAGCTTTCTGTTCTTCAGCATGGTGCGCAGCAGCTTGCCTTCGCTGCAACCGAGATCGATGACG
>JAJDEC010000468.1 GCA_029259995.1 Phycisphaerae bacterium | reverse complement strand
GCGGCGGCGCGTGCCTTGGGGAAAGGGTGCTGTATCCATGAATTCGCTCTTGGCGCGTTCGTTGCGCCGTCAAATTCGACGACGCCAAATCCTGCGGACGCATGCGCGCGGATGTCGATTCGCGTTCGCGATTGCGATCCTGTTCTGCGCGAACACGGCATCGGCAAATCCGCCGACGGATCCTGCCATCTATCAACCTGAAATGCCCGATGATCCGCCGGGAATTCCTGCCGTGCATGTGCCCGGCGCCGGTCCCCGCGGCGGTCCCGTCACGTTCGGCACCTTCAACGCTGTCCAGGTCAACGTCGACGCGTTCGGCGCCAACATTCTCGGGGACGCGGCCAACGAGCCCTCCATCGCCATCGATCCGACGAACCCGATGCGCATGGCCATCGGCTGGCGGCAGTTCGATACGACAGCGTCGAATTTTCGACAGGCGGGCATCGGCTACAGCACGGACGGCGGGGCGTCCTGGACGTTTCCCGGCGTCCTCGATCCCGGCCAGTTTCGCAGCGATCCCGTGCTGTCATTCGATCTGGACGGCAATTTCTATTATTCGAGTCTGAGTTCCGTGACGTCGGCGGAAGTGTTCAAGTCAACAGACGGCGGCGCCACGTGGGCGGCGCCCGTGACGGCGTTCGGCGGTGACAAACAGTGGATTGCCGTGGATCGAACCAGCGGACCGGGGCGCGGAAACCTTTACCAATTCTGGAACGAGCAGTTTTCCTGCTGCGGCGATACCGACTTCACGCGATCGATCGATGGCGCCGCCTCGTTCGAGGCGCCGCAGATCATTCCGACGCCCAGCATGAAATGGGGCACGCTCGATGTCGCGCCCGACGGAACGCTGTTTCTGGCGGGGGCCGCGTTGAACGGCCAGACGCATCTGTTTCAGAAATCGACAAACGCCCAGGATCCGATGCAGACGCCGGTTTTCGATGCCGAGGCGACTGCGATTGATCTCGGCGGCGCGACCGTCATCGGTACGGCGCCGAATCCGGGCGGCCTGCTCGGTCACGTCTGGCTTGCAACGGATCACGCGCAGGGGGCGAACAACGGGAATATCTACGTGCTCGCTTCCGTCAATCCGCCGGGAATTGACCCACTCGACGTCATGTTCATTCGAAGCACGGATGGCGGCTCGACCTGGACTTCGCCCATTCGCGTGAATGATGATCCCGAGGCGGGCCTGTCGAGCCAGTGGTTCGGCACGATGGCGGTATCGACGAACGGTCGCATTGACGCTGTTTGGAATGACACGCGCGACGATCCTTCGCAGACATTCTCGCAGATGTATTATTCGTATTCGATCAACGCCGGAGATCACTGGTCGCCGAGCATTCCTGTGACGCCGACGTTCAACCACACCTTGGGATATCCGAGCCAGAACAAGCTGGGCGATTATTATCACATGATCGCCGATGCGAATGGCGCGAGTCTCGCGTTCGCCGCGACGTTCAATGGTGAACAGGATGTCTACTTCATGCGGATCGTCGCAGACTGCAACGGCAACGGCGTTCATGATGCCAACGAAATGCTCGTCGGCACGGGCCTGGATTGCAATGACAACCAGGTGCTGGATGCGTGTGAGGACATCTACGACTCGATTCCGCATTTCCAGCTCGCACTGCTCAAGCCGTCGGAGCTCGAGGGCGATCTGTGTTTGTTTGACGCCAACAGCGACGGACTTGTCGACGGACGAGACATCCAACGATTTATCACGGGCCGACTGCTTCCCTGAACGCCCGTCATCGCCCCGATTTCCTGCGCTGAAACAGGATTTCCCATCGATTCCGCCTGCGGATCGACGTACCGCAGGAGCGGATTTGGCCCTACAATGCTGCTTTGAGAGACGGCGTCCGACGGTCAAGACCGCTCGTCGGAGGTAGGATGCAGAAAACGCACGGCAACGAGGCCGGCACGATGAAGGACTCGAATTCATGTCGCAGCGCACGATGCAGGCGCATTACGAGCCGAACTGGAAACTGACGCAGGCACGCAATCTGCGCGGATACAACTGCGGCTACGCCGCCAAGCGCGGCAACGAGACGTTCGACGAACATCAACAGTCGCTTGTTTGGCAGCTTCTGGGTGACACACCGATTACGTCGGCGTCGACTGTGCTCGATGTTGGTTGCGGAATCGGCGGGCCGACCGGCTGGATTTTCGATCGCTACAAGCCCGGGCAATTGTTGGGGCTCGAATATCTGGGCACGAGCGTCAAAGCCGCATCCCGACGTTGGAACGGGGATGCCAATCGGCCGCGATTCATCCAGGGCGACGCCCACAAGCTGCCGCTGGAAACCGATTCCGTCGATGTGATCTTCAATCTTGAGTCGGCGCTGCATTATGCAGACAAGAGTGCATTCATCGCGGAATGTCGGCGCGTCCTCAGGCCCGGCGGCACGCTCTGTCTCGGCGATGTGACGACGACGCGCAAGCTCATGTTTGCGCCGATCGAAATGCTCAACAAGCTGCCGAGTCAGTTCAATTCCAACGTCCATCTCTGGTCGGCCGTCGAATACAAACTGGCGTTTCGCGAACACGGATTCGAGCTGTTGCATCACGAAGACGCGGCACAGCCAGTATCCGATGCGCTCGAGGACGGCCTCGACGAGATTCGCGGTAACGGGTTCTTTTCGACGTGGAAGGCGACAAAGGGATTTCGTGGTCGCGTCGGATTTCTTGCCGTGATGGCCAAGATGCTTCGCCGCCGATGGCTTCACTACGATCTGTTTCGCGCGAAATTGAAGGCATAGTCGAGGACTTGCGTTCCGCCTCAGTCCGAAAACTGATGGTCTGCCGATGCGGCGACGATCGGACTCCGTTGCATTCCCCTCGCGCAATCCGAACCAGATTCGTTTGCCTGGATGTGCTCGGGTGGACCGAACCGCCGCGGGCGAATTACAATCTCTTCCATGACTCAAAGATCCGTTGTCGGAAAATTGGATGGAAGCGGCCTGCACATCGGGCTGATCGTCAGTCGGTTCAATGATTTCATCACGTCGCGCATGCTGGACGGCGCGCGCGATGTATTGATTCGGCACGGAGTCGACGCCGGCGCGATCGTCGATATCTGGGTTCCGGGGGCCTGGGAATTGCCGATCGCCGCAAAGACTGCGGCAGAGAGCGGCAAGTACGACGCCCTCGTTTGTCTGGGCTGCGTCATTCGTGGATCGACGACGCATCATATACACGTCGGCGGCGAGGCCTCCCGCGGCGTGGCGCGCGTGTCCCTGGACACAGGGTTACCGATCGGATTCGGTGTTCTGACGACGGACACGATCGAGCAGGCGATCGAACGGGCCGGCGCCAAATCGGGCAACAAGGGCGCCGATGCGGCCCTGAGCGCCCTGGAGATGGTCAGTCTTCTGAAGGCGATTCGTGATGCGTAGCGCGCACGCTGAAACGACGCCATGATTACCGGGATTCCGAATTATCTCTTGCGAGTGAAATGCGATTTCGAATCGTATGGTTTGATGCCAGTGAGGATGCATTGATGGCGAACGCCGAAGTTGTTGTGGTCGGACCGGGCGAGCTTCCGTTGATCACGGATCTGTACAACGAGATTTTTCGTCCGCCACATGACGTGGAGTTCTTTCGGCGCCGATTGCTCGGCCGCTATAACGTCCTGCTGCTGGTCGCCAACATCGACGGTCGGCCCGTCGGCTTCGCGACGGGGTTCGAACTCAAGCCGAGTGTCTATTTCGCATGGCTCAGCGGTGTGCTGCCCGATCTTCGCAGAATGGGAATCGCATCCCAACTGCACGAAGCGATGTGCGCCTGGGCCGCGGAGCGAGACTATCACTACGCGCGCATGGAATGCCACAACGGCCATCGACCGATCTTGCACATGGCGATCAAGATGGGGCACAACATCGTCGGCGTTCGCTGGGATCCCGATCGCAGCGAGAATCTGATTATCTTCGAGAAGGACCTGATCAGCTGGAAGGAAGAGTAGTCGATGCGCTCTAACGTGTCGGCGAAGGCGCCGATATCGGATTCGAGGGGCGTTGAATGTTTGCGAAGCCGTCACGCCGAAGTACTGCATCGAACGCGTCCACGACGCGCGGATCGAACATCCGTTCTCGCTCTTCCATGATCACTCGGGCCGCGTCATTCTGGGACCAGGCGGGCTTGTAGACGCGCTTGCTCATCAACGCATCAAAGACATCGGCCACGTGAACGATCCTCGCCGCCATCGGAATGGCGTCGCCGAGAATGCCGTCCGGATAGCCGCTGCCGTCCCAGTTCTCGTGATGGCTGCGGGCGATTTGTCGGGCGACTTCGAAGAAGGGCGTTTCGGAAAGGATACGTTCGCCTTCGGCGGCGTGCCGCTGCATCCGTGAGCGCTCGTCGAGCGTCAGCTGGCCGGGCTTCTTCAGGATGTGATCCGGCACCACCATCTTTCCCACATCGTGCAGAATGGCGGAATACCCGAAACGTTCGGATTCCGTCGACGACATGCGAAGTTCTCTCGCCAGTGTTTCCGTGTAATGCTGGATGCGCCGCACATGGGCGCCCGTGTCCGCGTCGCGCGCTTCACTCGCGATGGCGAGCATGTAAATCGACTCCATGTTCGCTTCGCGGATTTCCGCCGTGCGCTCCGCGACCATCTTCTCCAGGCCTTCGGAGTAATGCTTTAGTTCCAGTGCCTGATCGAGCACCGTGTCGCTGAGTTGAGAAATCGTCTTGTAATCTTCCGAAAGACGGGACTCGGCGGCCTTCTGTCTGGAAATATCGATCGCCGTGACAACCATGTAGTCCGTCAGCGGGGCCGTTGCCCCGAGTGTTCGGCTGGAGAGAATCACGGGGCGATGCGTCCCATCGACGCACGGCAGGTAGAATTCACCTTCTCGCGCCTGGCCGAAATCCGCCATTCGTTCCTGGACGCGTTGGCGATCGTCTTCGTTCTCGTAGATGTCTTCGAAACGGCGGCCCTTCAGGCACGTCATCGGCGCTCGCATCATGTCGATCAGGCGTTGATTCGCGATGAGTATCGTGCCGCCGCGATCGAGCAGCATCGCGCCGCAGTTCAGCGACTCAAGCAGGGCTTCGATGGATTGCGGGGGCAGGCCGTCCATGCCCCCATCATAGTCGACAATGTCCCCGCAAGACGCGATTCGCCTCGCGGGGACATGACTGTTTTTCGGTCCTTCATTCGCCTCGTGATCGCATGTCCACGAATCAAGTCCGCAAGAGCGTTTTTCTCAATATTGAAACGCCGGATCATTCGTTGAATGTGGCACAGACATCTCGTCTGTGTGGAACCGGCTATTGGCCGGTTCCACACACAATGAACCCTGCCGATTGCGCACTTAGTTAAACGTCTGCCCCGTATTCTTGCTTCCGCTTGTGTGCGCCGCGGGGGATTGCCAGGAGAAATCCGCGTACGTGTTGCCAGTGCCGGACAGTTGCAGCGAATAACTGGTTGTCGTCGTCGATGTTTCGCTCACACCGATGTCCGTACTCGCGACGCCGTCCGCCGGTCCGTTGGTCGCCGTGAAGTCGCCTTCATAACTGAGGAATTGCACGACGTCCCCGTTGTCGTCAATCAGAGCGATGCCGTCTGGCGCGCCGTTCTGCAGGCCGCTGATCGAAAACGCCAGCGTGCCGAGACCGCCCTGTTCGTCGCTGATCGTGCCGGAGAGATTCGTCGTGCTGTATTGGGTTCCATTCGAGCCGTTGTAGGCGACGAGTTTCCAACTGCTGAGATTGAGCCCCGCTGTGCCGGCGACTTCGACAAACTCGTTCGTGTCCGCGCCGTCGTTGTCGTAGTGAATCTCATTGATCCACGCGACGCTCGATCCGCCGCCGCCGGCGCTCGCGCAATGACCGATCAATGTCTGGCTCGTATTCGCCGCGTCCTGCGTGTTCGACGCCGGCGATTGCCAGTTGAAGTGCGACACGTGATCGCCCGTTCCCGAGACGCTCAATGAATGGCCGACTGTCGTGCTCGACGTTTCGCTCACGCCGATGTCCGTGCTCGTCAATCCGCTGGCGGGTCCGTTCGTCGCTGCAAAGTCGCCTTCATAGCTGATGAATTGAACGACGTCGCCGTTGTCGTCGACCAGCGCCAGACCGTCGGGGCCATTCTGCATGGCGCTGAATGCGACGCTGACGACGCCCATGCAGTCGCCGTCGTCGGGAATCGTGCCGGAGAGACTCGCCGTCTTGTAGTACGTCCCATCCGCGCCGTTATAGCCGTATACAGTCCAGTCCGTCAGATCTGTGCCCGCATAGCCGGCGATCTCGACGAATTCGCCCGTGTCGCCGCCGGCGTTGTCGTAATGAAACTCGTTGATCCATGGCCGGGCGCACGTGCCTTCGAAAATGCACTCGACCCATTCCGGATGATCGATGAACGGATTGCGATTGCCCTGATAGTCATACACGATGTCGTTGCGGATGCGCTCGTCATCGTCCACGGGATCGAGATAGTGCCATTCAAGCAATACGGACAGCATGCCCATGTAGGCCGTGCTCTTGTTGTTCGACGAATCCGACACGATCAGGCTCGTGTTGTCCGTCAGGATCAGGTCCGGTTCGTCGTAACTCGTGACGCCGTGCGTCCCGCCTTCGTAGCGAACATCCATGTAAAGCAGGGCCCGCGCGACATCGCCCTTGCGACCGATCCAGGTTTCCCAAGTGTCCGTGCCGCGCCAGTTGGAGTTTCCGGAATAGGTACCGCTGCCGCCGCCCTGGCCGTTGTTGTAGTCCGTGACTTTCTCGTCACAGCCGCTGTCGCAGTAGTCGAAGATTCGATTGTTCCGCGAAGAGTTATAGCCGTCGTCGCAGGCGAAGAGATGATGGCAATCCGTGTACGGATAGTTTCCCGCACCGTCATCCGGGAAGCCGTAGCTCTTGGGCCACGAATGTTCGCGATTGTAGTTGCTGTTGCCGCCGCCGGCCTTCGTGTATGAGGCGTTCTTGTATAGATCGAGAATGTTCGAGCTGTTGTTCGGATCCTCGTCGGCGTCGTCGATGATGTCCCACGTGTCCGTTGCGCTGGATGTGTACGGAAATCGCGTATGATCGTCGATCGCCTCGTGGACGGTCGTTCGCATGTTGGCGGCCGACAGCGCGTTGACGTCGTCGTAATAGCCTGTCGGAATCGAGCCGCGGGCGATCGCAGTAGACAGGGAGACGGCCAACAGACCTGCCATTGCCGTCAGGGTTCGCCAGTCTTGCCGCACGAAAGATCGAGGGGGAAGATAGAATCCGAACATTGCTTGCCACTCCTTTGTTGAGCAATGCGCCTTTTTCGAGAATTCGATGGCGCGTTCCGAACATGTGTCGACACGAGTCGGCGTGACGACCAGTCGTTTCGCATAATGCCGATGCGATGGACGCATTGCAATCGAAATCTTGGCCCGTTAAGTGTCCATTGGATTAAGATATCGTGCATCGGATTCGCGAGGTGACAAACGGGTGGCAGGTTGGTCGGGCATTGGACGCGACGCTGGCTCGCTGAATACCAGGTAAACCGATTGACTTGGCATTAATCCCGAAGGTGGTCGCAGCATCATGAAGACACTCATCCAGAATATTACTCAACTCGTCGCCGTTCCGCCGGGGCCCGTCGCGGGCGAGGCCATGCGCCGGCCGCCCATCGTCGAGGACGCGGCGCTCCTGATCGAGGACGATCACATCGCCTGGTTCGGATACCGCAGCGATGCGCCGGATCATGCCGGGGCTCGAGTCATCGACGCTCGCGGCGGCACGCTCGTTCCCGGCCTGGTCGATTGCCATACGCACGTGGTTCACGCGGGCTCGCGTGCAGACGAATTCGAACAACGCATCGGCGGCGCGAGTTACATCGAGATTCTCGAGGCGGGCGGCGGTATCAAGAGTTCTGTTCGCATGCTTCGTACCGCGAGTGAGGATGATCTCGTCGCGCAGTCGCTGCCGCGCGTGCGCCGCATGCTGGAATGCGGCGTGACGACGATCGAAGCCAAGAGCGGCTACGGTCTTTCCCCCGAACATGAGTTGAAGACGCTTCGCGCAATCCGGCGCATCGCTGCCGAGACACCTGTCGAGATGATCGGGACCTATCTCGCCGCCCACACGATTCCGCCGGAATTCGCCGGACGACCGAACGAGTACCTCGATCAAATGCTGGAATCGGCGCTGCTGAAGTCGATCGTTGACGAAGGGCTCGCCGAGTTCGCAGACGTCTTCTGCGAGCGCGGCGCATTCGACCTTGAACAGTCCCGCAGATTCCTCGGCGCGTGCAAGGAAGCCGGGTTGACGCCGAAGATCCACAGCGAACAGATCACGCGAACGGGCGCAACGGCGATGGCGTGCGAACTTGGCGCTGTGTCGGCGGATCATCTGGAATTTGTCAACGACGATGATATCGCGGTGCTGAAGCGCTCGAAGACGATTCCCGTTGTTCTGCCCGGCTGTTCATTCTTCCTCGGTTCGCCGGTCGCGCCCGCCCGCAAGCTGATCGATGCGGGTCTGCCCGTCGCGCTGGCGACGGACATCAACCCCGGTTCATGCACGATCGAATCGCTGCCGCTCGTCATGTCGATGGCCGCCACAATGCTGAAGATGACGCCACTGGAATCGCTCGTTGCGTGTACAGCCAATGCGGCGGCGGCCGTCTGTCGCGCCGATCGTATCGGCGCGATCGCCGTTGGGCATCAGGCGGATCTCGTGTTGCTGGACGTACCGAACGTGAATCGCTGGACGTACAACGTCGGCGTGAATCCGGTCGCGACAGTCTGGAAGGCTGGCCGGGTTGTTGTGGAGCGCGGGGACCGCGCCGTCGGTTGATTTCGGTGGACGATGTTGCGTAGAGTCATGATGTGTCGAAAGAAGACGTATGCATCCTGCGCGATCGGCTGGCGAATCTGACGCGGCGCCTGTTCTGGCTGCCGCTTCCTGTCGCCCTGTTTTTCTCCTTCGTGACGTTCATAAACGGCGGGGACCGTCCCGTCGTGATCGGGCAATGGGCGGCGGTCACGTCGCTTCTGCTCGGGCTGGTCTATCTGCTGCTCTCCCGATGGCGAATCAGGTGGCATCTGCTGTTACCCATGTTGCTGATGGCGTGGACATTCTATGAGAACTGGATGCGACTCGAAGCGATTCGCGGATAGGCACCCGTCGTGCCACTGGGTGCTTGCCACCCAGTGC
>JAJDEC010000467.1 GCA_029259995.1 Phycisphaerae bacterium | reverse complement strand
GTCGCGCCTCGGCCGTCGATGTCAGCCATCCCGTATCTTCGAAGAACAGGAAAACGCGCTTGGCCGGCGCGATGTGACCGCCCAGCAACTCCGCGCCCGCGTCCGCGGCCATGATCGAATAATCGCCCGCGGCCCCGGCCCGCGTTGCAAGCAGTTCGACGTCGGGCCCGAGTTGCGATCGGCCCACGCTCATTGCCGTCCCTGTCGAGTATACATCCACGGCGCCGAGTGAAATCCCCTGCGTGACCGGATGCGCGTTGTTCAGCACATCAATCTGCGTCGCCGTCACGACGCCCCGATCGCTTGCCAGCGGCTCCCGGTCAACGGCGTTCAGCGCACTCTCCCAATAGATCAACGGCACGGGCTCGTCACGAAACTCGCCGCCGATGTTGCTTGAAAGAGCCGTGGACGAAACGATCACGAGATCCTGTGACGCCGCCAGTTCCGCCGCCGTCGGTCGATTGCCGGCGTCGTCGTCGTAATACGTCACGTCGTATCCGAGCGCTGCGAGGAAGTCGACGATCTGCGAATCCGCCGCCGACGGCGTCAGGCCGTCGCCGATCAATGCAATGGATATCCGCTGCCCCACGAACACATGCGCCGCTTTCTGAATCGTGCTTACGCCCGCATCGCTGGTCACTTGCAACTGAACGGTATACGCGCCGTTGGCCAGATACGTGTGTTGCGGATTCTGTTCCGTGCTCGTCGAGTTGTCACCGAAGCTCCAAAGCCATGCCGTGGGATTCGGAACGCTCGATGTGTCCGTGAATTGAACCGTCAGCGGCGCGGGCCCTTCCGTCACGTCCGACGTGAAGTCCGCTGTGCCGACGAACTTGATGCGAAGCACATTTGCCCCCGCGTCGATCGGCGAATTGTAATCCTGATCCTTGTAGAGATCCGTAAAGTATAGACCGTCAGGACCGGCCGCCAGTCCCGCGACAGTCGCCTTGCCTGTTCCGTTGTATTGCAAGAGCGTCGTCGGTCCGGCCGCGACGCTGCCGTCCGGCGCGAAGTCCCACATCGTGATCTTCTTGCCGATCGACTGTGGCCCCGATCCCCACGTTGCCCCCGATTCCGTGACGAATGCACGATCCATCATTCCTGCCGGGAATCCACTGCCGCCGAAGTGTGTCGATTCAATGAATGCGATGTTGACGGGGCCGACTGAAGGAACCCAGTTGTACGTCGCGAAATTCTGCATGCTCGCATCCGAGCCGCTCCACAGATAATTGCGCCCCGGAACGAGAAACGTAATCCGATCCACGCTCGGTCCGTTTTCCACCCAATAGTGTCGATTGTCCGACGCGCGCCACGCGCCGCCGAACGGATTGCGAACGCCCGAGGCGATGATGTAGTCGCGCGACGAGATACCGTCGCCCGCGTCATACATCGGATTGTCCGTTGCAGCGGATCCGTCTGGGTTCATTCGCAGAATCTTGCCGCGGAACGAATCGAGATTCTGCCCCGTCGAGGCGTCGAATCCGTCGCCCATGTGCACGTAAAGCTTGCCGTCGGGGCCCAGCGTCATGTTGGAAATAAAGTGCGATTGCCCCTGCGATTCGCCGGGCATGTCGAGAATCGTCGTCTGCGTTGCCGCCGTGAAGCCGCCGTCGTTGCTGCTGAAGCGAACCACTTTCGGATAGTGAGGCCCACCCGAGTCGTACAGCATTCCCGCATAGACATCGCCCGTGGCCGGATCAACGACGAGTCCCGATAGACCCTGCTCTCCCGAACCGGGGAAAGCGCCTGTCGGCGAGAAGTTCAACAGATTGCCCGCATAGTTGCTGACGTTGCCCAGATTGCTGACGACCTTGATGCCCCCGTAGAGCTCCGCAACGTAGTACAGCGGCGATTCCGGTCCGGACGTCGGATTCGGCACAAACGCAATGTTGACAGGCAACTGAAACCCTGTTGCGACAACTTCAACCTGATATCCCGGAATCAATGTCGTCCAGGGCACTGGGGATCCACGCGCCAGCGTTGAGAAGTCGGGCGTCGTCTGGCCGACACTTCCCACAAACGTCGATCCGCCGGCCGAGATCCAGAACACGGCTTCCTGGGAACCGCTCAACGAGATCGCCGGAACATAGACCGTGATCGATTCCCCCTCGTCCGTCACGAAGGTGATATCCGTCGCCGGCAGTGCCACATTGGCCCCGTTCGCGCTGAGACGCACACGCGTCGAAAGATGCTCGGGAAGCGGCGCCGGATTGGTGATCGACGTCATGCCGCCGGCTGCTGAAAAGCCGAGCACCAGGGAACCGTCAACTGCTTCAATCCGCATGGACGCGCCGTCCGGCAGGTTCACGTCCACGCCCGATGTCGTTCTCCACGTGGGCATCGGCGAATCGAGAATGTCATCCAGATCCAGCGGAAACGTCTGCGTCTGCGCACCCGTAGCGAAGGCACGCGCGACCCAGGCGCTCCACTCCGTTGCGCCGTCGCCGCTGTCATCGCGATGGCGGGCGCGGAGTTCATAGTCCTTTTCGAACTCAAGCTGGAATTCGCCCGCAAGCGATCCCGTGAATGCCCCATCGCCGAAGTGTGCATGTACCGATTCCGGACCGGTCGCACAGGATGCAAACCAAACGCGCTCCGATGGAGTAACGGACCAGATCTCCCAATCCGTGCACAAGTGCGTATCGCCGATGTCCGGATCCGAAAATGGCGATGTTTCCATGTGCACATCCTGCGGATTCAGGATCTGGCCGGTCATGCTGGGCTCCGTGATCGTTGGTGTTGCCGGCGGCGAATTCGTGCCGGCGAGAGCCGAATGGGTCGCGACCAATAACGTGAGAATGATGGCAGACTGACGCATGAGATTCCTCATTGTTGCTGAAATCGGAATGGCTCGACTGGAGTATTGTAACAGAATGCGCGGTCGACCCTGCCCCGCACAACGCGGCACAGTAAAGGCATTACTTGGACGATTGACACCATTCTCGGCCGTTGATCGACCATGCGCTCCCGGCACAGTTGCGCCGCCGGGCCGTCAGGTGTTGGATCGGGTCCGGCCGACTTTTCTCGGTCTCTCGGTCTCAACGGAGTCTGCCAGAGAGTTTCAATCGATGCGAAATCTCCAGAATCGAATCCCCGAAACTGATGTTGACGAATGATCGGTACGAGATTCTCTGGGGTTGGTACCGAGAAACGGCGCGATCTCATCAGATTCACGATACATCGGGCCGCGCAGGTCTGCGCTTCTACTGGAGTAATCGAGATGTTGGTCGATGTTGAACCCAAGACGACTTTGATGACGTTTTCCTATCGCGCCGCTTCCGGATGGTCGCAGGATCTACCGGGAAATCTGGATTCCGATCAGACGCTCGTACTGGCGTTTGCACATCCACGATTTCGAAACGAGGCGGGTCCGCTGTCCGAACTGCGAAATGCGTTTCCAAAATCAACGATCATGGGATGCTCGACCGCGGGTGAAATCCTGAACGACGAATTGCATGACAATTCGATCGCCGTTGCCGCAATTCGATTCACAAAGACCGAGATCCAGTTTGCATGCTCGAATATCACGGAATCGCCTCAATCGTTCGACGCCGGCCGATCGATTGCGCAACAATTGAGTCGTCCGGGGCTCAAGGCCGTATTCGTCATCTCAACGGGGCTCGTTGTGAACGGCTCTGAATTGGTTCGAGGCCTGAACGAATCGTTGCCGGACGACATCGTCGTGACGGGCGGACTTGCCGGCGATGGTTCCGATTTCAAGCAAACCTGGGTACTCGATCGCGGGGTACCGACAACGACGATGATTACGGCCGTCGGCCTCTTCGGGGACGCCGTCCGCGTCGGACACGGTTCCCGCGGAGGCTTCGATCCATTCGGTCCGCAACGGCTCGTCACGCGCGCCAAAGGCAACGAACTCTTCGAACTGGATGGCAAGCCGGCGCTGGCGCTCTATCGTGAATATCTTGGGGATCGCGCGAAAGACCTGCCTTCGAGCGCACTTCTGTTCCCATTGTCGGTTCGTTCGAAAGAGGAGCCCGACAAGAGTCTCGTTCGGACGATTCTTGCGATCGATGAAGCGGCGCAGTCCCTGACGTTTGCGGGCGACATTCCGAATGGCGCGACGGCTCAACTTATGCGGGCAAACTTCGATCGTCTTGTGACGGCGGCGGGGCAGTCAAGCCAGGGCGCAAGAGTCTTTCTCGAAGGCCATTCAACCACGCCCACATTGTCGATCGCCATTTCCTGTGTCGGACGCCGCCTCATCTTGGGCGAACGAACTGAAGAGGAACTCGAGTCGGCGATGGACGCTCTCGGACCGAATGACAAGCAGATTGGGTTTTATTCCTATGGTGAACTCTCACCGTTCGCGTCGGGCAAGTGCGATTTGCACAATCAAACGATGACGATTACGACGATCTGCGAACAATGAGCCCCA
Organism: Phycisphaerae bacterium; assembly: GCA_029259995.1. Lineage (GTDB taxonomy): Bacteria > Planctomycetota > Phycisphaerae > UBA1845 > UTPLA1 > ECT2AJA-110-A. Next base: position 1,627 of record JAJDEC010000467.1, on the reverse strand, counting down.
TATGATGCATCCGTTGCTCCGACGACAGTTAAGAAAGCTGGATGCCTTGCGCGATCAGCTTCCTGTGGACGCGGCCAAGTGGCAGGCGTTCGTCGATGGAGTGAATCGGGCGTATACACAATCCGATCAGGATCGTGAACTGCTCGAGCGATCGCTCGAGCTCTCGTCAACGGAAATGCGCCAACTCTACGAGGAAGTCGCGAGACACAACGATCATCTTGAAAGCGAAGTCGCCGCACGGACCGCTGAACTCGAAATCGCCAATGCGCGCGATCGCCAGCGAATGGACGAGCTCGAAAAGATGGTGCAGGCGCGAACCGTCGAACTGCGGCACGCCGCGCTCCATGACAAGCTGACCGGATTGCCGAATCGATCCATGTTCTACGATCGACTTCATCATGTAATTCAACGGCAGAATCGAAATCAGGACCTCAAATTTGCGGTCATTTTCATCGACTTCGACCGGTTCAAGGCTGTCAATGACAGCCTCGGACACGCGTACGGCGACAAACTCCTGCGCGCCATTTCAAATCGTTTGGAATTCTCACTCAGGGCGTCCGACACGGTCTGTCGTTGCGGCGAATCCACGTTTCTCGCCGCCCGGCTCGGCGGTGACGAATTCTGCATCCTGTTAGAGGATCTAAAGAACGATTCAGATGCGAATCTGGTTGCCGACAGACTGCTCGACGACCTGGCACGGCCCTACGAGCTGGACGACCGCATCGTGAATTCAACGGCGAGCATCGGAGTCGCCAAATCCACGACCGGCTACAAGACCGCAGAAGACATGATTCGCGATGCAGACATTGCCATGTATCGCGCAAAACACCTTGGCCGCTGCAGAGTCGTCGCGTTCGATCACGGAATGCAGGGAACGGCCATGCGAATAGTCGATATCGAATCGGATATTCGAACCGTCGTCGAACGAGCGCAGTTACGGCTCGTCTATCAGCCCATCGTCTCGCTCGTGACCGGCAATGCAGTCGGACTGGAAACGCTTTGCCGCTGGGCACATCCTGTTCACGGCGAGATCTCACCGGCTGAGTTCATTCCGCTGGCGGAGGAGCTGGGGGCAATCGGAAAAATCGGCACGTGGGTATTGCAGACGGCAATCGCACAGTTCGACGAATTCCGGCGCACAGCCGCCGGAAGAAGCCTCGAATACCTGACAGTCAATGTCTCGCCGCAACAATTGTCCGGATCCTCATTGCCGCAGATTGTCAATGACGCCATTCAACGAACCGAATTGGATCCGTCGTCGCTCGTGCTGGAAATCACGGAAACGTCCTTGACCCAGAACCCCTATGAGGCGCTCCAGGCGATTCAGGCAGTTCGCGAATCCGGAACACGCGTTTTCCTCGACGACTTTGGTTCCGGCTACTCCTCCTTCGGTATCCTCCACGAATTCGCGCTGGATGGAATCAAGCTCGATCGGACGTTTCTTGAGTCGGCGGCCTCGACGCGTCGCGCCGCCGCCTGTATTCACTCCGTCGTGACACTCGCTCGATCACTCGGCATGGATCTGATTGCGGAGGGGATTGAATCCTATGACCAAGTTGCGCTACTCCAATCGCTTGGATGTGAAGTCGGCCAGGGGTTCCTCTTTGCTCATCCGATGAAGGCGTGT
>JAJDEC010000466.1 GCA_029259995.1 Phycisphaerae bacterium | reverse complement strand
ATGACGCCGATCGAACCGGTAACACTCGTTCGCTGCGCCATGATCTCGTCGGACGCACATGCTAAAAAATATGCACCGCTGGCGGCCACATCTTGAAAATACGCGACCACCGGCTTGCGCGTCCGTTCCCGAAATTTTCCGATTTCATGATGCAGCGTGTCGCTTGCCGTCACGCTGCCGCCCGGCGAATTGATTCGCAGCACGATCGCCTTGACTCGCTTGTCGTTCGCCGCCTTGTCGAGCTGCTCGACTGTCAGGGCAACTGGATGCTCGCCTTCGGACAGAATGCCGTTGACGCGACCGTTCATGAGCACGCCGGAAATGTCGATGATTGCGACGCGATCGCTGACGAATCCGCCGGCGCGAGACAATACGGCCTCTTCAAGGGACTTGTCTGTCGGTACGGCCGTCACGCGAAAACTGCTTGGCGGCGTGCAACCCGAAGCGGCGAAAGCGCAAAGGAATGCCAACGAAGCTACGCGACTCACACTTCCTGACACGATCGTTTTTCTCGCCGAACTGAAAATTGTCAGATTCAACTTCTAGCCCTCCCGGAGACAAAAGCGGGTTAGCCGACGCAGGACGCACGCCATCCAACTCAACAGGATCGCGTCATTCGCAACGCCGAACACAGCAGCATCGAATGCGTACAATGCCGTAGTGATGCCATAAAGGCAAATATCGCACAGATCGAACTGATCGCCCCGATTCGTCGACTCCCACGACCAGCCGACTACACTTCAACCATGCCGACGCCCGACAAAGGCCTGACACTGACGCGAATGATATGGCGCACGCTGCATCGCCAACTGGTGCGAACGTCATTGAGTGCACTTGGCGTCGCCATCGGCGTGATCGCAATCGTCGCACTCGGCGCCGTCGCGAAGGGGCTTCGGGCCAGCGTCCAGGGCAGCATCAAGAGCAGCGGCAGCGACATGATGATCTGGCAGGCTGGCGTGGCCGCCGACATTTTCAGTTCGCTCGACGAGGCCGACACGCGAAAGAAGCTGGCGGAGTTCAGCGAAATCCAGGACGTGGCCGCCGGAATGAGCCATCTCATCCGCACGCCCGGCGCACGCGGCGTCGCCGCGCTCCAGATCATCATCGGCATCTACCCCGGCGAATTCGGCCAACAGGCCCAGGAGCCGCTCGATGGGCGACGATTTCGTACGCCGAGCGAGATCGTCGTCGGCTATCGATTCGCCGAAAAACAGAAACTGCACGTCGGCGAGCCGATCGAGATCGAGGGTTCGACCTATCAGATCGTCGGCACTTTTCGATCTGGGATTGTCTTCTACGACGGCGCCATCGTCATGCACATCGACGAAGTCCGGAGGATCAAGATTGCCGACGGTCGAGTGACGAGCTTCAATCTGCGCCTCAAGCCGGAGACGGATCCGATCGAGCTGGGCAAACGCATCGAAGCCAGGTATCCGGAACTGGCCGCGATCGCGGACGAGTCGCAATACAACAAGATCGACCAGGGCCTCGAGGCGTCGGACGACATGGTCGGCGCCGTGTCATTCATTGCATTGATCGTCGGCAGCCTCGTCATCGCAAACACGATGTGGATGTCCGTCGCGCAGCGAACGCGCGAAATCGGTGTGCTTCGCGCCGTCGGATGGCCGAGGCGGCGTATTGTCGGAATGGTCCTCATGGAAGCACTCGGCATCGGCGTGATCGGCGGCGCCATCGGGATGGGGCTCGGTGTGCTTCTCGCTGAACTGACTCGATCACTGCCATTTTCGTGGCAGTTCATGGACCCAATCTATCCGCCGTCGATTTTCCTGCGCGCGATGGGGATCGCGCTGCTGCTCAGCCTCGTCGGCGCCGTGATCCCGGCGATTCGGGCGTCGCGCATCGCCCCCGTGGAGGCACTGCGATATGAGTAAAGTCGAATCGGGGCCACACGCCGCCGTATCCGCCAGGAATCTCCGCAAGGCCTATGAATCAGGGCGAATCATCGCGCTCGACGATCTCAGCCTGGATATCTCCGAAGGCGAGTTCGTTGCCATCTGCGGACCCTCCGGATGCGGAAAAAGCACGCTGCTCAATCTGATCACGTGCATCGATCGACCGGACAGCGGTTCACTTCGCGTTTTCGACAGGAATCTGACGAGAATTAACGATCTTTCCGCAGACGCATTCCGCGCAAACGACGTCGGTCTCGTCTTCCAGTTGCACAACCTGCTGCCGCACCTGACGGCACTTGAGAATATACAGGTGCCGATGCTCGGCCAGTCTGGAAGCGCGCGCGATCGATCGCAACGTGCTGCCGGCTTGCTTCAACGTGTCGGCCTTTCGGATCGCATGAACAGTCTGCCCACGACGCTTTCCGGCGGCGAACGCCAGCGCGTTGCCGTCGCGCGGGCGCTTGCCAATCAACCGAGGCTTATTCTCGCCGACGAACCGACCGGCTCGCTGGATTCGACGACAGGCGAGCGGCTGATGGACTTGCTGATGGAACTTCGCGACTCGATGCAAGTGACACTGATCGTCGTGACGCACGAACACGGCGTCGCGGAGAAGGCGGATCGAACGATTCGAATGCTGGATGGTCGGATCGACGACTAAGTTGAAATGCAGAGTGAATCATTGAATCCGCCACAGGCCTATTGCCTGTAACGAACCGGCTATTAGCCGGTTCCACACGATGAACGATTCCCATTACCTACTTAGGTTGAAATGCTGAATGGTTCATTGAAGCCGCCACAGGCCTGTCGCCTGTAACAAGCCGGAAATCTGCCGGTTCCTCACGATGAACGATTCCCAATACGTACGTGGCGCTCGCCGCCGCCGCCCCGAACGCCTACCTGATCATCGAGCCACGGCGATTCTGCTGTGTCACACCGAAGGCCGCATAGTGATTGCTGCGCCGCCACATATCGAGCACGTGCATCCCCAGGAGTTCGCAGTGCAGGTCTCTTGGGATCATGGCTGTCGTGATCGTGATGTGCTTCGCCACATTGTTACGCTCGAGGCGAAGACCGCCGACATGCCAAACGACGTTTCGGATTTCCCGCCATTCAATCTGTTTGGATGCGGCGCCGCGACGACCCATCACGATGCCGGCATCGTCGATGACGAAGTATTTTCGACGGCCCCGAAGGATACCGACGAGAATGCCCGCCGCAATCACTGACATGACAGTCATCAAGATGACAAGTTCGGAGACGTCAAACGCACGCGAATCGAACAGGTATCCGCCGAAGACACCCAGCGCTCCTAACACGAAGACCGCCCCCGCCATCATGAGCTGGCGCGACAGCGGCTGCGACGGCAAGAAACAAAGCGTGCCTTCCGAATACTCGAAGCCGCACTCCGGGCATCGCCCCGAGGCGGGCGAGCCGCGCAGATCGTAGCCGCACGGCGGACAGGTCTGAACCGCACACGCGGTCCGAACCAGCGTCGCCGACTGCTCGGGCTGGACCAGATCGGGATCGGCCAAGCGCTCGCCCTTTCGACTACCACTTCTTCTTATAGACATCGTGGCAGGCGGAGCATTTTTCGTTCGCCCGCGTGATCAGCGCCTTGGATTCCTTCTCGTCGCGCTTCTTCAGGGCGCGGGCGAGTTCGAGGCAATCCTTCGAGAGCCCTTGCGCCCACGTCTTGTAGTCCTTCGCATCATTGTGGTACTGATTCGTATTCGACAATTCCGCGAGCACCGTCGCCCGGATCGAGGCCTCATCCCAGGCGCCGTCGAGAATGCCGGACTTAATGGATTTCATCAGATTGGCCTGCCCTTCCATCGTCTCTTCAACGGTCAGGACCGGCTTGAATGTTTCCTTGGCCGGCTTGGCGACCTTTTCCGTCATGGGTTTGTCATTGTCCGGACCGGCGACGAGTCGCGCGCCCAATGCGACAACAGTCGCGAGGGCCAGAAACATTCCGATTCGATACTTGAGCTTCATCTGCATCTCCAATTCAGGGTTGTTTCGCGCCGCGCCGCCGCCATTACTCGATCATCCCGCCATCGAGGCCTTCATGATTCCGGGGCCCGCATGCAGCGAGTGATTATAGGGGAAATACCGCGCTATTCGGCACGACGATCAGGCAATTACGCCCAGAGTATGACTGGTTGCGCTCGCGTGACACTACACGCCGAAGGATTCCAGGAAAGGCCTGCCGGCTCCCCTGACCCGGACAACTTCATCATCGATCTGCTTCGGCGTCACAACTTGTCCGCCGATCAGGTAGACCACGAGACCGCCGATGAAGAACACCAACCCGAGAGTGACGAAAATCGGTCCGTTACTTGTATTGAACGCCAGTGCAAAGAACGGCACGATGGACAGGCACATGATCCACGATGCCGCAAGAATCATGCGGCGTTTCGTTCGGTGGTTCGAACAAAGCCCTACGTGAACCACTTCCTTCTTGCTCACAATGAAGGCGACAACGGCATAGATGATCAAACCGATAACTCCGAGCAGAAACATCAGCAACAACAATAGATAAATCGCGGAGCTGTGCCAGGAAAGCCTCCGACGAATCGGCCTGCCATCGCTTTCGGCATTGCATTTGAAACATCGTTGCGTCGGGAGTTGCGAGCCCGTCCGAAAGGCGAGAATCTTTCCCTCGCGCCAGATCGCCGCGAATCCGGGCGAGTAGCCGGCATACTGCAGTTCCTGCACGTGCCCAGAATCGATCACAACGGGATGAGCGAGCGGAACACTCTCGATCGGCGCCGCCGTCGGGGGCACCGACTCAAATCCATCGTTTTTGCCGTCCATGCCCACGGGCCCTTCATGGGGTTACATCAACAAATCCCGAATTCGAACGTGCGATTCGCCAGTTTACTGTTCCCGGCAGGAATCCGCGAGCCTTCGATTGGAATGGGGATCGGGATGGACGAGAAAACCTGTGCGCAGCACGCGGCGAGAACCCAGGCCCGTGGGAACCCGGATCTCGCCAACGTGAGGGCACGGAGAACGCCTCCGTGCCACCCCTCGCACAAGTTTGGATTCGGTCCGCCCCGATTATCCGCGCCTGCCGCCGCGGCGGGCGGCGGGGCGAATCATGGAGCAGCCGTTTGGATTTCAATGCCCGGCCCAATAAACGGGCCGGTCGTGTGTGATGCCGGCCGTCGACGCTGAAACGGGTATAAGTCGATTGCCGTCATATCGCTTCCGCGCCACGGGCCCCAATCTGGACAGAGGATTCGGATTTTCGCTGGATTTTTTTCCGGAATTCCGCGGCGCATCGTCGATGTCAGATTCCGGCCCAATTCGACGGACTAACTCTGATGACTGACCGCCCGCTTCCCATCCTGCTGCGCCCGATTTTCGGGAATACGCATAAGTCGATAACGCGGCTAGAATTGCGATTGAGGCAGTTGCCCCGATCATGGATTCGCATTTACAGACAACCACAACGCTGCTCGAAGGCCTGTTTGACGCCCGCAACCAGGACGTATGGCGTGTATTCGCCGAACGTTACGAGCCCGTTATTCTGGGGATTGCCCGCAGACTCGGCCTCAGTGATCAGGACGCGGCGGATGCGGCACAGGAAACACTCATCCGGTTCCTTCAGGAATATCGGGCGGGTAAGTACGACCGGGAAAGAGGCCGCCTGGGCGCGTGGATCACCTCGATGGCCCGATTCCGGATCGCCGACCTTTATCGAGCGAGGGCCCGGGATCGAAAGGTCCGCAGCGACTCTGCATTCGACTTCGTGCCCTCGGACGACGAGATGGAGAAACTCTGGGACGAGGAGTGCCGCCGCGAGATTATTCGAAAGGCGATGCAGAGACTGCGAGACGGCACAAATCTCAACGAACAGACGATCGCCGTGTTTCACGCCCTCACACTCGAGCAAAAGGAACCCGCCGACGTCGCCCGGGAACACGGCGTGTCGATTGACGTCGTTTACAAGTCGAAACAGCGATGCCTCACGCAGCTTCGCACAATTATCAATGAGCTTAACGCGGTCTATGAGATTCTCTGACGCCGAATCCCTCGCATGGCCCGGCGCGAATGGCATACATTCGCACTTCGAGGGAACTGCATGAACGCCTGTCCAACGGACCAGGAACTCGAGTCCTTGCTTGAGGATCGCGTCGCGCCAGCAGACGCGCCGACCCGCGCAAGCAGCTTGCTGACGCATCATCTCGAATCGTGCGATCGCTGCCAGCAGCGCGTGAACGCGATGTCGCGCGATCGCGAATTCATGCACGAAATCGCCAGTGCGCTGTCGGACGTCAACGATCGAGCCCGAACGCGCCCCGCCGAAAAGCCGACCGCTTCAGGCCTGTCGATTTCCGGGTACGACATCGAAAGCGAGATTCATCGCGGCGCACAGGGCGTCGTCTTCAAGGCCCATCAGCATTCGACGAATCGAAAAGTCGCGCTCAAGGTGCTTTTTCACGAAGTCGGAACGTCGCTGCGCATGCGTCAGCGTTTCATGCGCGAGATCGAACTCGCCGCACAGCTTCGCCACGCAAACGTCGTAACCATCTTCGACAGCGGCGAAACCGATGACGGCCGAATGTACTTCGCGATGGAGTACGTCGACGGACCGCGCATCGATGCACATGCGGCGACTCTGGTCCGCGAATACGGCGCGTCAATCGCCGATCTGGAACAACGCGCGCTGGCAATGTTCGAT
>JAJDEC010000465.1 GCA_029259995.1 Phycisphaerae bacterium | reverse complement strand
TATGACCACACAAAGGACGACGACCCAGACGCCAAGGCGCCCGAATCCATCCGCGCAGAGCTGGAAGGTCGCCCCGTCATAGTGACAGTCGAAGCGTATCGCAACGAGGAATTCAGGGGCGTCATCGAGCGCATTCTGCCGGATCCGATTCAATCGGGCGGCTCCGTCGCATTTCGAGTGCGCATCCGACTTTTCGGAGAGGATGTCCAGAAGCTGTTGGGATTACAGGCGGACCTCTCGTTCGAGACGAAATCGCAGGACGACGTCTTGCTCGTTCCCAATGAAGCGCTTCGAAGCGAAGGCACAGAATGCTACGTCTGGATTCCCGACAGGAAACCCGGAGAAAAGCGGGACGGCACCAAGAAGATCTGGGTCACAATCGGCGAGACGGACGGCGTGAATACCGTCATCATCGACGGACTTGAGGAAGACGACGACGTCTGGATCAAGACGCCCATCCTGACACAGGCGGAACGGAAGAACGAGGAGAAGTAAACGAAGCAGGCGGATACAGTGTCCGTTATCGTGAAATCCCACGTGGATGCGTGCCTCGCACTTCCGCGTCTGACAGGATTCGAGTTTCCAAAGATCGCGCTCAAAACATGCCACTGATACAGCTCGACAAACTGATGAAGCACTATCCAATGGGCGGCACAATGGTGCGCGCACTGGACGGCGTCGATCTGTCGATCAACGGCGGCGAATTCGTCAGCATCACGGGCCATTCCGGCAGCGGGAAGAGCACGCTGATGCATCTGCTCGGCTGCCTGGATCGACCGACGAGCGGCCGATACATGCTGGACGGCCTGACAGTCAGCAACCTGTCGGATCGCGCCCTCGCCCAGGTGCGCAACAGCAAGATCGGCTTCGTCTTCCAGACGTTCAACCTGATCCAGCGCACGTCGGCAATCGACAACGTGGCTGTGCCGCTCTTCTACGGCAGACAATCGAACGTCCGCGAGAAATCGATCAAGGCCCTGGAACGCGTCGGCCTCGGACCGCGTTCAACACACAAGCCAAGCGAACTCTCCGGCGGCGAGCGACAGCGCGTCGCGATCGCACGGGCGATCGTCAATGAGCCGAAAATCATTCTCGCCGACGAACCGACGGGAAACCTCGATACGAAAACAAGCGAGCAGATCATGGGGATCTTCCACGAGCTGCATCAGGCGGGCGTGACGATCATCCTCGTGACACACGAAATGGAAGTCGCCGTTCAGGCGGAACGCGTCATCCGAATGCGCGACGGAAAGATTATCGACGATCGGAACCTGGACGAATCGTCGCGCAATGACCTCGTGAGCGGTAACTACGCAATTCCGCCCAAGAAAAGCCCCCCGCCGATCGCAAAGCCGGTCGGCAGTTAGAACTTGTCGGCCGCATCGCTCGGCAATTGGTTGGCGATTGCGACTTGGTCGGAATTCGAGTGGAACAGGCTAATAGCCTGTTCCCAGGAATGGAAAACGCAGGGCAGCCAAAGCATGACGATGGCACATTCGAATCGTAATGAGAATCCGGAACCGGCTATTAGCCGGTTCCACACAGGCACGATCCACACAGGTGCGATCCACACGCGCGCAAGCGCTTGTGAAACGCATCGGAATCAGGGCACGTAATGTTCTTTCTGCGCGTCATCATGATGTCACTCCGAAGCCTGCTCGTGCATCCATTGCGCACGATCCTGGCGACGCTCGGCGTCATCTTCGGCGTGGCGGCCGTCGTCGCGGCGATGGCCATTCTCGAAGGCATGAGCTCGCGCATCCTCGGCAGTTTCGAGTCGCTCGGCTCCACGAAGATCTTTATCATGCCCAACGTCGAGCGTCGCAGCGGCCGAATGGTCGGCAGCTTTGATTCCCTCGACCTGAACGACGCCGACGCCATTGGCCGATGCAACGCCGTTCAGCGCTCGATGCCCCAGCTTTCGAATCCGGGCTCACTCGTCAAATTCCGCTCCAAGAGCACCAACGCGGATATCTCCGGCGTCACGGAAGTTCACGCCGAAATGAACAACCAGGAAGTCAAGGAAGGCGAATTCATTTCCGCCGCCAACGTGCAGGGAAGCGCGAGCGTCGTCGTCCTCGGCTCCAAGATCAAAGAGGAACTTTTCGGCGGCCGCCCCGCCATCAACGAAAAGATCAAGATCACAGGCCTGCGCGGCGCGCGGACTTTCACCGTCATTGGCATCTTCGCCGAAAAGGGCAACGTCGGCCGCAGCGATGCCGATCGGCAGATCTGCGTGCCGATCACGACGGCCATGGACAAGCTCTACGGTACGGACAGCGTCCACGTCATCCTCGCCGAAGCGCGTTCACCGACGGACGCCGACATCGACCAGGCCAAGGAAGAGATCACCCAGACACTGCGTCGTCGCCACAAGATCCGTGCCGGCCAGCAGGACGATTTCCAGGTCCAGTCGCAGAAGGACATGATCACGCAGTTCTCGCAGGTCACGAGCATCCTCAAAGTCGTGTTCTACTCGATCGCCGGCATCAGTCTTTTCGTCGGCGGTATCGGCATCATGA
>JAJDEC010000464.1 GCA_029259995.1 Phycisphaerae bacterium | reverse complement strand
CCTGCGTGAACGAACGCGCCAGATGCTCTGGCCGTGGATCGCTGGCGTCGGCATCAATGTCATTCTCGCGATTTTCCTGGTCGGCCCGCGGGTGGGTGTCGTGCAGAATTCAAGTTGGGGACAGGCGATGGACAGCTTGCTCGGCAGCGTCTTTGTGACGGGAATCATCGATCCATCGGGGCTCGGACCCGCGGCCTGGTGTGGCGTTGTCGGTATGGCGACGGCCGTGGGCGTTTGCGTATTGCTCGTGACGCGCGAACACTACAGGCTCGATCGGGGTAGCGTGATTGTGCTCCTGTCGGCGTTTGTCGTGGCTGGGAAGCCGTGGCTCGTGATTTCGGGGAGCCTCGTATTGCTCGTTGCCGCCCTGAAAGGCAGCCTGATTTTCACAGCCGGTGAACGGCGCAAGGTGTTGCGTTATATTGCGGCCGTACCGACGCATGTCCCGGCGGTTCGCAAACTGATTCCTGGAGTATGGCGCGATCATGGATGATCAGACAGTCTCGACGCGAATGGTTCAGCGAACGGACCTTCCGCGCGTTGCCGTCGCCATCTGCACCAAGGATCGCAACGACTCACTCGTCGAGACGCTCGATTCGGTCTGGACGCAAACTTATCTGCCCGCCGAAGTCGTCGTCATCGACGACGGTCGCATGCCCGACGAACTCTGGGAACAATTCGCCGTCCAATGCCAGGATGCGGGGATCGAGTGGAAATACGATCGGACGGATGCACCGGGGCTGACATCGTCGCGCAATCGCGCGGCGGAGATTGCCGAAAGCGAGATCATTCAATACCTCGACGACGACGTGACGTGCGATCGGACATTTCTCGAACGCATCGCGGAGCTGTTTGTTGACGAGCGTGTTGCGGGTGTGACGGCGACCGTTCTTGAGCCGAAGCTCGAAACGCCGGGTGGTCGGCGCTTTGATCGCGCCGCGAAACTGGCCGGCTGGTGGTCGATCCGACCGCGGGGTGAACCGGCGGGGCAGGCGCCGCCAATTCTGAAGAAATCGGATGTCGCGACGCGGGCGATCTGGATGTCCGGCGCCGCGATGGCGTATCGGCGCGACGTTGTGTTGGCGAATCCGTTTGACGAGGGCCTGGCGGAGTACGCGCTGGGCGAAGATCGCGAGATGGGCTATCGGCTCGCGCCGCATCATTGGCTGCTCGAATCGAATCAGGCGCGCGTCGTGCATCGCCGTGATGAATCGAGTCGCACCAATCCGCGACGGCTCGGATTCATGACGAGCTACAACTATCTGTACATTCTCAACAAGACTTGCGCGCTGACGGGTATTCGGAAACTGGCGCCCTACGCGTCGCTCGCCGTCATGGCGGCTCGGCATCTGCCGGGGCTGCTTCGGCGCGAAGGCGCGAAGGCTCCTGGGCTTGACATGTTCGGCAGGTTCGAAGGCGCACTGAAATGGGCCGGCGGAATGCGGAGGGCGAATGACTCGGCCCGATCGGCAGGCGATCCCATCGAGCAGGTGACATCGAATCGCCCGAGACCGCTTCGAGTCGGCTTTGTCGCCAATCGCCTCGAGCCCGGCGGCGCCGAACGCATGCTCGTTTCCATGATCCGGCGATTGCCCGCACTCGGCGTTGAGCCCGTCGTGATCTGCCTGAAGGATGCGGGACCCATGGCGGCCGAATGTGCCGCGGCGAATATCAGCGTGCATCAGGAGCTGCTGAAATTCAAGACGGACATCGCCGTGATTCCGCGCCTGCGAAAGTTGATCAAGGCAGAACAGATCGACGCGCTCGTCGTTTCGCAGAGCGGCGGGGATCGCATGTTCTGGACGACGATTGCGGGGCGTCTCTCACACATGCCCGTCATTGTCTGGTCGCACTGGTTCCCGCGCGCCGGCGAGCGGCATTTCGAATTCGCCAATCGGCTGCTGATGCGATCCGTCGATCGATTCGTCGCCCTGGGCGGGCCCCATCGTGACGCGCTGGCCCGAATCGAGCATGTGCCCGCCGGGCGGATCGACGTCATTCCCAACGCCATCGACACGGCGCGTTTCGCGACGCCGCTCGATCGAACCGCGGGGCGGCAGCGCCTCGGACTCGCCGACGATGAATTCGCCGTCGGCATCGTCGCTAACCTGCGGCCTGAAAAACGCCACGATGTATTCGTCGATGCGGCGAAGCGCCTGGCGTTGTCGCATCCCGATATGCGATTCTTCATTGTCGGAGAGGGTCCGAATGCGGATGACGTCAGCAAATGCGTCGCATCTTCCGGACTCGACAACAACGTCCTGCAAATGCTGGGTCCGCGAAATGACGTCCCCGAAATCCTCGCTGCGCTCGACGCCTGCTGCCTTTGCAGCCAAACGGAATGCTTCAGCGTCATCATGCTTGAGGCCGCCGCCGCCGGCTGTCCCTTTATCGGCCCGGATGTCGGTGCGATGGCTGAGTTCCTGAAACATGGCGAAACTGGTCTCACGATAAGACCGGCGGACGCTGCCTCTCTAGCCGATGCAATGTCGGTGTTGTACGCAGATCCTGCGCTGGGCAAAGGCCTGGCACAGAATGCACGTGCGGCGCTCTCGAGCCGGTTCGACCTGGATCGAACGGCCGAGTCGTTCGCCGCTTTGTTCCGCGAAGTCGTTGCGGCGCGATCCGAAGATCGGACGCTCCGCGCGGCGAAACGGACTCGGCAATTCCTGGCGAATGCACAAGCGCATGTGCGAAGCCTTGATTGCCGAAGCGTGAACTGAATCGTACGTTGAATGAGCAAGTGTCCGGGCCTGCGTCGGCGTTATGAGACGCCGGGGGCAAGTGCCGGACGGGTTGTCCGAGAGGCAGCCGCAAGCGTGTGGTTGAAGGCCGCAGCGTTTTGCAGGGGGCATGATCGCCGTCGAAGGGTCGACGCCGATCGTGAATGTCATGCAGGGGGGAACGACGTCCAATTCGGGCCTGGCGCGGCCGTTGCGCGTGCTTCATTTCGTTTCGACGTTCGGCGTCAAGACGGACACGAAGCTGCTCGCGCGAATGGCGCCGCATGTCGATCGTTTGCGATGCGAGTGGTCGTTCGCCTGTTTCTATGACGGCGGTCCGATGCGCGACGCGTTTGACGTCGCCGGATGCCAGACGTTTAACCTCGAACTTCCATCGCAATTCGATCCCCGTGCCGTGCTTCGCGCCCAGGGCGTGATCGATCGCGTTCAGCCCGACATCGTGCATACGCATCTGCTTCGCGCGGACCTGATGGCGGGAATGGCCGCCCGGTTGTCCGGCGTGAAGACGATCGTCGGCGCGGCATACGCCATCGGCGCTTACAGACGGGAGCGGAAGCGCTTCAGCGATCCATTCCTCGACAGCACATGCGCACGATTGCCGACAGAGTTCATCGCCGTCAGCCAGGCGACGAAGAACGACTGGTGCGAACGCCTGGGAATATCGCCGGATCGGGTCTCCGTCATTCACACGGGCGTGGAGACGTCGCCGATGATCGATCGAGGCGCGATCGAAGCGTTTCGGAAGGAGCATGGCGCTGACGACGAGACGCCGCTGGTTCTGACGGTCGCGCGACTCAGCTACGAAAAAGGAATTGACACGCTGCTGGATGCGGCCCGTTGCCTTGTCGACGCCGGCGCCAATTTCCGATGGTTGATCGTCGGCAACGGTCCCGATCGCCGGCAGGTGGAGAAGATGATTGCGGACGACGGACTTTCCGGGCATGTCCGGCTTGCCGGTTTCCTGTCCGACGTGTGGCCCGCCATGGCGGCGTCGGATGTCGTTTGCATTCCTTCCAAGTGCGACGCATTTCCCGTTGTCATGCTTGAAGCAATGGCGGCAGGGCGGCCGATCGTGGCTACTCGTGTCGGTGGTATTCCCGAAGCGATGACGCACGACGTGGACGGCCTGCTGATCGACGCCGATTCGCCCGAAGTCATGGCGAGCGCCGTCAGCGAGTTGCTGGCGGATCCGGGGCGCGCCGCGATGCTGGGGCTGAAAGCCCATGCGACCGTCGTGAGGCGATTCGATGCGCGGCAAGTTACGCATCGCTATATCGAAACGTATGAACGACTCGCAAGCCGGAAGGAGGTGGCGCATGCCTCCGCTGCCTTCGCATGATGTCGAGTCGCCGATCGATCGACGATTGGCGACGAAGACAAGGCGTTCCGATGAGACGTGTGTCGCGCTACCCGCGCCGATCGACGTGATGGGGCTGCCGATTCGGCCGCTGTGGACGGACGAACTCGTCGAGCTCCTGATCGCCCGGGCGAAGGACGGCGTGCGGACGCGCGCCGCCTATGCGAATGCGCATACAGTCAATCTGGCGTGGAACGATCCGGCGTTTTTCAAGACGCTTCAGGACATGGACGTGCTTTACGCCGACGGTATGTCCGTGCTGCTGGCCGGGAAACTGATCGGCCGCGAACTGCCCGAGCGAATGACGGCGGCGGATTATTCGGACTGGTTCGCGTCGCGTTGCGCCGATGAAGGCGTGTCGCTGTACCTGCTGGGCGGCGAGCCGGGCGTCGCTGCCAAGGCCGCCCAGGAATTGTGCGAGACGTTTGATACGTTGAAGCTCGTCGGCGCACATCACGGATTCTTCACAGACGATGAGTCGAAGGCCGTTGTTGCGGCGATCAATCAATCCGGTGCCCAGGTGCTTCTCGTCGGCATGTCGAGCCCTCGCCAGGAAGCGTGGGTGGCGAAACACGGGAGCGACATCAACGTGCCCGTCATCTGGTGCGTCGGTGCGTTGTTCGACTATTACGCCGGCGGCGAGCCTCGTGGTCCCGACTGGCTCTGTCGCAATGGCGGCGAATGGCTCTATCGGCTCGGCGCGGATCCTGCCAACAAGTGGCGACGATATCTGATCGGCAATCCGCTGTTTGCGATGCGTGCGATCGGCTGGGCGTGGAAGCATCGGCACGATGACGACGCGCCGAGAGAGGATCAACAGGGGGGCGGCAAGTGGCAACATTAGGATCTTACGCAGTCATGCCCGGGGCGACGAGCGGCGGCATTCTGGCGCCGGCCCGCGAGTCGTTCGTCGGTCATCCCGCGCGGCGGCGGATCTATGCGTTCGCCGCGCGAAGCGTGGATGTCATGATCTCTGCATTCGGACTGCTCGCCGTTGCGCCGATCATTGCGCTGGCTGCGCTGGCGATCAAGCTGACGTCGAAGGGTCCCGTTTTCTTCAAGCAGCAGCGGGCCGGCTTCAGCGGCGAGCCCTTCGTGATGTACAAGCTTCGAACGATGCACATCGGCGCCGACGACGAAAAGGAGCTGTTTCGCAGCCGGAACGCCCTGCCGACGGGGCCCTGTTTCAAGATGCGAAACGATCCGCGCGTCACGCGCGTCGGTCGCTGGTTGCGACGATTGAGCATCGATGAATTACCGCAGCTTTTCAACGTACTGCGAGGCGAGATGGCCGTTGTGGGGCCGCGGCCTTTGCCGATGGACGAGGCGCGAACGGACACGAAGCTCCAACGGTTGCGGATGACGGTCAAGCCGGGGCTGACGTGTCTCTGGCAGGTGAGCGGTCGAACCGAGATTCCGTACGAAGAATGGCTGCAGTTGGATGTTTTCTACATTCGCAATCAGTCGCTGCGGCTGGACGTGGAAATCATCATGCGAACGATTCCCGCCGTGTTGTCGATGCGCGGCGCGTATTAGTCACCGCGTGTAAGCGCTTTCCCGTAGCGTCCGCCCTTCGTGGCGGTCGACGCGTCGATGGGCAGCTGCAAGACAAGACCAAGTCGTTTGCAATCAAAGAGGCTTTTCACGGATCTGCGGGACGACGGCGTAGTGCGCTCTGGAATTTGGATTGTGCTCCTCGAAGGATCAAGGATTGAGAGCCGGGAAAGATCCCGGAGGAATTCACTGAGCATAGCCAATGATCAACGG
>JAJDEC010000463.1 GCA_029259995.1 Phycisphaerae bacterium | reverse complement strand
TCTTTTCCTTGCCCTTGCCGATGACTTCCGGTTCCACGGCCGCGCCGTCCTCACCTTCCGCCGGCTCAACATCCTGAACGACTGCCGGCAACTTGACTGTCGCGACGACCTTGTCGAGATCCGTCACGTGCGTCATGCCCTCGGGCAGCTTCACATCCTTGACGTGCAGCACGTCGTCGAGCGCCATGTCGCTGACATCCAGCCGGATTGACTCCGGAATGTTCGACACGACGCACTCGATTTCAATATCGTTCATCTCGTGATGCAGGACGCCGCCCTCGGCAGCTCCCTTCGGCGTGCCGCGATATTCGAACTGAACCGTGACGCTGACGCGTTCGTTCAGATCGACGCGAAGCATGTCGACGTGAATCAGATGCCGGCCGAGATGATCCCACTGGGCGTCCTTGAACTGGCAGGCCTGCGACTTGCCGTCCATGGCCAGGTTCACAACGTGAACGCCGCCGTAGATCATCTGCTCGACTTCTTTGTAATTCAGCGCCAACGTCGCCGGATCACGCTCGTGGCCATACAGGATCGCCGGCAATTTGCCGTCGCGACGCAATCGCGCCGCGGCACGAGTCCCTGCCGCCTTACGAGATTCAACTGCTATTGTTGGAATTTCCATGGTTGCTGTTCCTTACGTCTTTACAAACAGACTACTTACCGATTGATGCGTGTGAATCCGGGCAATCGCTTCGCCCAGAATATCCGCCACGCTCAGTACCGTCAGATTCGGCAATTGCTTATGGGCGTCGCTGCACATCGGAATCGTGTTCGCAACCACGATCTCCGTGAATGGTGCATTGCTCAACCGCTCAAAGGCCGGTCCCGCAAACACGGGATGCGTCGCGGCCCCGCGAACCGTCTTCGCGCCGCGCTCTTTCACGACTTTCGCCGCTTCGCACAGCGTTCCGGCCGTCGCGATCATGTCGTCGATCATCAGAACGTCTTTTCCCTCAACGTTTCCGATGATGTGGTTCACGACGGCGGCGCTGCCACTCACGCGTCGCTTATCGATAATCGCCAGCTCGCATCCCATGCGTTCCGCATAGGTTCGAGCCCGCTTCACGTTGCCTACATCGGGGCTGACGAGAACCGTTTCCTTCGGCTCCAGCGCCGCGAAGTGCCGCGTGAACGCCGGCGATCCCTCCAGGTGATCCACGGGGATATCAAAGAACCCCTGAATCTGGGCGGCGTGGAGATCCATCGTCAACACGCGATCGGCGCCCGCCTCAGTAATCAAGTTACTGACCAGCTTCGCCGTGATCGGTACGCGGCCCTCGTCTTTGCGATCCTGCCGCGCGTAGCCAAAGTAAGGCAACACGGCCGTGATTCGCTTCGCCGACGCTCGCCGAAGGCAATCAATGAAGATCAGCACTTCGAGCAGGTTGTCGTTAACGGGCCGGCACGTCGGCTGGACCACGAATACATCGCGGCCGCGAACGTCCTCGTGAAGCTTCACGAACAATTCGCCGTCGGGGAATGTCTCCGCATGCACCCGCCCCGGTCGGATCTCAAGGTACTGGCAGATCTCTTCCGTCAGCGCCGGATTGGCACGCCCGCTGAATACCCTGAGATCGTCGGTGACGTTGCGCATCGTCGTTATTCCTCGATCTGATCCCCACGGCGAGTCATCGACTCTGCCGAATTTCCAATCCCGGCGAAAGGCAACGCCTCACGCCCACACTTATCTACGCCCCTTCCGGCGGCTGGCGAACCACCGATGCCGTCTGGCGTCGCTCGATCGGACTCGCCGCACGAGGCGTTTTTGCAACTGCATCCAATGCACTCAGGACCGTCGGCCCGACCACTTTGCCGGCCTCAATCACGGCCCCGCTGCGCACATAGGCATACGGGCCGACGACGCAGTTCGCGCCGATTCGGGCGTTGCCTTCAAGATAACTGAAAGGCCGAATGACCGTCTCGACGCCGATGCGCGCATCCACGTCGATCCGCGTCGTATCGGGATCCTCGATCGTCACACCTTCGGACATCCAGAACTGATGGATCCGCTGTTGCATGACTTTGCCGACTTCCGCCAGATCCGCACGGGAATTGATGCCCACGGCGTCTTCCGCCGGGACATTCGTCGCCGCCCGAACGCGCTTGCCGTCGTTGCGGAGAATCTCCAGCGTGTCCGTGATGTAATACTCACCCTTGGCGTTGTTCGGCTTGATCTTCGTGAGCGAGTCGAAAAGCGACTCCGCATCGAAGCAGTAATAGCTTGGATTAACTTCGCAAATGTCGAGCTGATCTTCCGTACAGTCCTTGTGCTCGACGATGCGCTCGAATTCGCCTTCGCTATCGCGAACGATTCGGCCGTAGCTGGCGGGATTTTCCAGAACCGTCGTCGCCAGCGAAGCGCTCGCGCCCGCGGCTCGATGACTCTGAATCAGCGTTCGAAGCGTCTCGGGCCGCAGCATCGGCATATCGCCGGCGATCACAATCGCATCGCCCACGAATCCCTTGAACGCGTCCGCACACATCTGAACGGCGTGGCCCGTGCCCTTCTGCTCCGCCTGTTCGACGAAGTACATGCCCGGCTCGCCTTCGTACGCCCGAATGATCTGCTCCTTGGCAAAACCAACGATGACGTAGAACTTTTCGATCCCCGCGGCGCGACACGCACCCAGCACATGCCCCAGCATCGGTCGGCCGCACAAGCTGTGCAGCACCTTGGGCTTGTCCGTCTTCATCCGCGTACTCTTGCCGGCGGCAAGAATGATCGCGGCGAGTTCGCGTTTCGTTCCCGAAGAGGTTTGGCCGTTGTCGGCATTCATGCGCGAAAAAGCTCCCAATATGACAACCCGGCGAGGATTCGAACCTCGACTAACAGTACCAAAAACTGTGGTGCTACCATTACACTACCGGGTTGTTGGTAGCGGGCTGTATTATCTTTCGTGCAGCAGCGAAACCGGCTCGGATGGAAGGCATCCCGTTGGGAATGTCCCGAAACGACCGAATTCAGACAAGGCGCGGCTGCGACTGGTTTTCCCGAGGCTAGAACATCCTGCCGCGTGCTGGATGCCCTCCGTCTGCCACCGGACTCGTGTCCGCCATCAGTCGGCCCCAAGGGGAAAGCGTCGTAATATGCGGGTAATTTAGTCCGGCTGGCAAATCTTGTAAAGCAGCCGGATTTGCCGAGCCTCGACCTTCCGAAGCTGTCTGCCAACCCTGAAAATCGGATTTCACACCGCGATGCAAACCGCAACTGCATGGGCGCCCCATCCTTTGCAGCCCAACCCACCAGAACCCTCCCCCATGACAAGACCATTCGCCCCCTGAGGCACGCCGACGACAAGCACTGCAAAGGCTGGGGGCTCAATTTCGCGATCGCGCGGCATTGCCCTATGCTCTGCCAATTGCCGACGGCGACAAATCGCCGTTTGCAGAGACAGGAGTTCGATTCAGTGCCCAGATCACATCGCTTCGACCACGACAAGTTTACGACCCGTCCCGGCAAATCCGTCGATCTCGACAAGCAATCGACGACGGCCGACGACAGGATCACCAAAGCCGACGCCAAAAAGGAGCTTGAAAAGGACGTCAACTCCCTGTCCGAGGTCCAGCGCCTCCTCTGGGCCGACGGCAGCCGCGCGGTCCTCGTCATCCTCCAGGCCATGGACGCTGCCGGAAAAGACGGCACGATCCGACACGTCATGTCCGGCGTGAACCCCCAGGGCTGCGACGTCCACGGCTTCAAGGCCCCCAACGCCGATGAAGTTCTCCATGATTTCCTCTGGCGACCTCGCAAATTCCTGCCCGCCAAGGGGCAGATCGCCATTTTCAACCGTTCCTATTACGAAGAGGTGCTCGTCGTCCGCGTCCACCCGAAATTCCTCGAACCCCAGCGGCTCCCGCCCGAGCCCAGCGGCAAGGACCTCTGGAAATCGCGGTTCAAGGACATCGTGGCGTTCGAGGATCATCTCACCCGCAACGGTACCTCCGTCATCAAGTTCTTCCTGAACGTCTCGAAGAAGGAACAGAAGAAGCGATTTCTCGATCGACTCGATGAGCCGGACAAGAACTGGAAATTCAATGACGCGGACATCCGGGAACGCGGATTCTGGAAGGACTATCGCAAGGCCTATGAGGAGATGCTCGAGCACACGTCGACGGACGCGGCCCCCTGGTATGTGATCCCGGCGGACGACAAGTGGTACACGCGCGCCGTCGTCGCGGACATCATCGCGGCCCGGATCGAGTCGCTTAAACTCCAGCCACCGACCGTCTCCGACGAACGCCGGGCAGAACTGTCCGAAGCGCGCAAGCGACTGATGGCGGAAGACGCCTAGGCAATCGACGAGTTACGATCCATCACGTGCCGACGTCTCGGCCGGCGCCTTGCGATCAACGCCCTGCAACGCCTCCATCGCGGCGCGACCGATCGCTTCCGACATGACGCGTGAACCAATCGCCGACAGATGCACGCTGTCAAGAAACATCGCGTCGGCATTCAGCGACTCGTGTTCGCACGCCGCCAGGAGCGCATCCGTCGTATCCACGAACGCAACATCCGCGTCCTTCGCCCAGTTTCCCAGCAATCGGCCGGATCGACGATATCTGGAATTATCCGTGACTTCGTGAACCGACGGCGCATACACGAGAACGAATGGAATCGAATGCGTCGCGCACACGTCCGCGATCGCGTTCAGGTCTTCAAAGCACTTTTCCCACGCCTCCGCGACGACGGACAACGGCGGTTCGACATAGATCTGATCGAGCTCGCTCAGACCGCCGGGATGCCCGGGCTCAAACACGCGATTCGACTGCCACATCTCGCGCTTCGGCGTGTTGTCCGACTGTCGTTTCGCCATCAGGGCCGTGACGGCGCGAACTGTGCCACTCCAATGGCTTGACACGTGCGGCTGCAGATTCACAAGGAATCGCATCGCCACGCCGCGCTCGACGGCGAGCACATCGAGCATGTCGTTGAGACAGAACACGAGCACGACGGCATCCGGCGCGACGTCGAGTCCCTCGTGCTGCATCAAGTCGAGTTCCTGCCACGTTGCGTAGCCGAACATGCCGGCATTGATGCAGCGGATGCGACGACCCCGTAGCCGTTCAGCAAGAAAGTGCTGCGTTTGATCGACAGGTGTCTGGCCGTTCGGGAGCATGAACCCATAGACGACGGAATCGCCCAGAAACAGAATCCGCGTTTCCCCGGGCGGCTTCACCTTCAACAGCGGCGCCCCGCGGAATCCGAACTGATCCGTTCGAACATCGAATTCGCTGTCGATCGCAATGCGATTAGGCTGCAACGAGAATCCGCGTCGCGGATGCGCGACGACCAACGGCGAGGATTGACCCGGCGGCGGAAAATAGAATCCGACGATCTGATCGAACGCGAAGCACAAGTACACGATGGCAAACAGGAGCGCCGCCTTCGGCCATGCCCGGGGTAACGATGCCCGACGTCGCAATGCAATCGCGAGTCCGCATGCAACGGCGGCGACGACGCCATGGACGCGCATGATCGTGAAAAGTTCGTCGACTCTCGTCGTTTCGATCTTGAGCGGTTCGATAAACTCAAGCAGGATGCGCGACGTGGCTGCAATCGCGATCGCCACGACGGCCACAAACGCGACGATTCCAAAGGCGATTCGTTTGGCAAGCCCGGCGCGGTCCGACCGATCGTTCGGCGCTGCAACGCACTCCGCATGAGACATCATAGATTCATCTCTCCGGCCATCGCCGAGGCGTCGTTGATCTTACCCGGTCAGACGACGACGGCGGCGAACGACCACAGTCAATTCGATCGCATAGAACGCGACGGAATTCGGGATCGCCAATGGCCTGCTAAAGTGGGCTACGGCGTCATGGTAACCCGGGAAGTTTCAGAATGAAATGTGCGCAGGAGTGCTCTCGCGGCAGGTACACGGAAGATCCGCTCCAGCCGGCCCACGAAATTGACGGGAACCCTGCCCGACTCCGTGCGTCAAATGGTGATCGAGTACCAGTGTGCGTCCTAAAGAACCATGAGAATCCGCAAGAATGATTGCACGATTCACAGTTCCATGGTTATTGATGCTGATAGCGATCTGCAGCCTGGCATGCAGAGAAAGCGAAGATCAAACTCCGACTGAGGTACAGATTGCACCGAGAGACGACGAGAACACACGTCGGCGGTCGATCCTCGATGCGGCGAGAGAGTATCGAGACTTCGAATTCGTCTATACAACCCCCAATTGGTCCCCCTTGGATTGTCGTCGACCAGAAAAATCAGGGACGTTCAGTGCGAGTGCCGAATCAACGACACACGGCCAGAAACTCTACTTCCTATTCGTCAGGGAATCCATGGCGTACTGGATGGCAAGCCGGCTTGCAACTCAACCCATCGGCCAGACGCTCGTAAAGGAAACCTGGCTGCCCGTGGAAGTTGATCCAGACGATCCCCTTGTCGCCATACACTCGGGCGAGTCTGTTGAGTCGAATGTTGGCAATCCTCACGACGACAACCCACTCATACCAGTTCAACGGGACGGAAAATCCTATCAACCCGGCTCCAAAGGCCCGCTGTTCATCATGCACTATCTTGGAAAGTACGCCCACGACATTGACAATGGCTGGATCTACGCAACACTCACGCCGGACGCTTTGAGCATTACGGCGATCGGTCGAATCGAATCCTGTATGAAATGCCACAACGATGCGCCACATGATCGACTATTCGGAATGAAAAATAGCGATCCATGATGCACCCATGCGCGCTGCGATTCGCTGAATGACGGCAATGCGTCGGATCGACACGGCGAATTGCGTTTTCGGCCGCGTCCCCCGCCAATTTCTGCGCGGCTTCCAGCCGCCTTACCTCAAACCTTTCCGATTCCGATCCGCAGCCACCGATAAGAACCCGTCGCGACCCTTCTTCCCGCCTTCTCAGGGCCAATTTCGCCCGATCGTGCTCTGTCCTGCGCAACTCACAGTAGGGAGAAAACACTGCCGGCCACTGACCACGCCGGAAACGACATGAGCGTTCAAACGCAATGAACGACGCCTTTGAAGGGAATAGGAACCATGCAGCGACAAATTCTTTACTTCACGATGTCTTGCGTGTTGTCACTGACAACCAGGATCTATGCCGCGACGATCCATGTCCCTGCCGATGCACCGACAATTCGGGCGGCCGTGGACTTGGCGCTTGACGGCGACGAAATCCTTCTCGCCGACGGCGACTACACGGATCCCGACGATCGGAACATCAACCTGTACGATCGATTCATCACGATTCGCTCGGCCAGCGGAAACGCCGAAGCATGCAACGTCGGCAACAATGAATGCTGCAGTTCTATTCTCAGAATTCGCCGCGACAGCGCCGGATTGACGAGAATCGAGGACCTGACGATTCGCGGCCGACTCGAAATCGGCGATCAATCCTTCGGAAACCCGAATACGTGCCGTTCAACGATTCGCGGCTGCATATTTCGCGGAGCTCAGGCGGCCCTCGACATTGAAGGGCTTGAGGGAGATCCGACAATCGTTGATTGCCTGTTTACTGAGAATCCCAACTTCAGTCCGCTCCTTATTCAACGAGAGGCGAAACCGCTCGTCATCAACTGCCGTTTCCTCGGCAACGATGGCGGTAACGCCGGCGCCGCGCAGGTGCTCCACGGCGCGAACCCGACGTTCTACAACTGCGAGTTCATCGGAAACACCAGCTCGTTCGCCGGCGCCATCTGGCTTCGGTTCACCGCCTACATGACGCTCGTCAACTGCACGTTTGTCCAAAACGATGCGCCCTGCATCTGGGTCGGTTCCGGAAACACCGGCGCGAATATTCTGAATCTTCAAAACACCATTCTCTGGAACAACGGCTTCGAGTTTCCCCCGGTGACGGAAACGTATCAGATCCTGCTCGACACGAATGACGCATTGCCGAGCATCGTGAACGCGCACAACTCGATCATCGAAGGTTGGACCGGCACATTCGGCGGCAGCGGCAACAACGGCACGAACCCGATGTTCGTCGATGTCGACGGCGACGATGACATTCTGGGCACGCTGGACGACAACACGCGCCTTGCCGCCGGCTCCCCCGCCATCGACAGCGGTGACAATCAGTGGCATCAGTGCATCGGCGTCGATCTCGACAATAACGCTCGCTTCGAAGATGACGCGGCGACCGCCGACACTGGCGCCGGCGTCGCACCGATCATCGACCGCGGCGCCTACGAGTACGGCGCAAACCCGATCATGCTCAGCGACTGCAACAACAACCTCGTAGACGACGAATGCGAGATTTCGCTGGGACTCGCCGACGACTGCAACAACAACCTTGTCCCCGACGCCTGCGAAATGTCAGGCAACGACTGCAACGGCAATTTCATTCTCGATGAATGCGATCTCGCCGCCGGGACGAGCTTCGACTGCAACAGCAACGGCGTGCTGGACGAATGCGACATCGCCTCCGGTTTCAGCCTGGACTGCAACGAGAACGGCGTGCCCGATGAATGCGACATCGCCAACCTCGACAGCAACGACATCAACACCAACGGCATTCCCGACGAATGTGAAATCGACTGCAACAGCAACGGCGCGCCCGACGACTACGACATCGACACCGGCTTCAGCCCGGACTGCGACGGCAATAACGTGCCAGATGAATGCGATCTGCAACCCGCGCTCCAGCCGATCGATTTCGAGTGGTCATCACCGGCGCTCGACGATTCCGACGATTGTGACTCCTGCCAGCTCGGCGACATCAACCTGCCCTGGGATGTGACGATCAGCGGCCAGACGTTCGTCGCCTTCGCCATGAGCGCCGACGGCTACGTCGAACTGCTGAAGAACGGCGAGAGTTCCTACGGCTACGGCGAAGGCGAAGTTGACGATCTGACGGAAGAGGGCGATCCCGATCATACGTACCTGATGGCGGCCTACGACGATCTGAGTTCCGACTACGGCGGCTTCTTCGGTTACTCGATTCTGACCGATCGCGTCGTCTTCACGTGGTTGACGGAAACGTATGACGACGAGGAAGACGGCGATTTCAACTTCTTTCAAATCGTGCTCTATGACGATGGCCGCGTGCAATGGAATTTCTACTTCGCCGACTTCGACGATTACGACTACGACCTGTTCAGCGGCATCTACCTCGGCGGCGACGCCCGGCAGCTCAAGGAGATCGCCCGCGAGACGATCCCCGAGTTTGAGAGCTGGCTGCTCGCCGATTCGGGGCGCGACTGCAATCTGAACGGCGTCCCGGACAGCTGCGATATCGGCAGCGGCTTCAGCAACGATTGCAACAGCAACAACACACCCGACGAATGCGACATCGCATCGAACAACTCGACCGACTGCAACGGCAACGGCATACCGGACGAATGCGAACCGGCGCTCGCGGACTGCGACAACGACGGAACGCTCGACGTCTGCGAACCCGACACTGACAACGACGGCGTCCCTGACGACTGCGACGTCTGCGACGGCGCCGACGACAATCTCGACAGCGACAATGACGGCATGCCCGACGCATGCGACGGCTGTCCGCTCGATGCCGCCAAGGCGAATCCCGGCGCCTGCGGTTGCGGCGTGGCGGATATCGACAGCGACGGCGACGGCGTTCCCAACTGCTTCGACCTCTGCCCGAACGATCCCAACAAGATCGACCCGGGCGCCTGCGGCTGCGGCAACAGCGACGCCGACAACGACGGCAACGGCATCCCCGACTGCTTCACACTGCCGGCCCAACAGGAAACGCCGAACACGAATACCAACGACAACACGTCGGATAATTCGAACATGAATGACAACACGAATGATGACGATGAGATGACAACGCCCTTGTGCGGCATGGGCATGAATATGGGCATGCTGACGGCGATGATGACATTGGCGGGACTGAGAGCCGGGCGACGAAAAAGCGGCCGACGACGCGCTGCCGGCCATCGTCGCTGATCGAGAATCTGCGTCCGCGTGAGCAACGGCTCACGACCACAATGTGAATACCCCTCGGAGAGAGGTGTTTGACGCCACTGGCCGACTCGTCGGTCAGTGGCGTTGTTTTTTCTTTGAGCACGCGGCGTCGTGAGCTGGATCTGTTGAGACGAATCGCCAAAGGACGCCCGCATGCGCCTCAACGTCAGTTCAGCAACGCAGAAACGAAACAGGGGATGTCGAGGCCGCTGACAAGATCGTCGGCATTCATGTCGGACGCCGCGAACCGAAGCGTTCCTGGTTGCCCCGGATTCAGCAGAACGGCGGCGAACACGGGGACGTCCGCCCCATCCACGACATTGTCGCCGTTCAGATCGCCGACGATTCCGCCGTTGCACTCGAGCTCGACGATGCTCGTGAACTGATGCTGACCGCCCGCATTGCCGCGAATCCGAATCGCATCCCCTGCAATCGAGTCGAAACTCATCTCGATCATCTGGTAATACACGAACGGCTCCAGCGGTTCGCTCAGGACGAGATTGCTCACGCTGCGCCAACCATTCGAACCAAGAGCCTCGACGTTGAGGTCCAGAAAGTAGCCGCCGATCGGTTCGACGACACGCGGATCGGCATTGATCGAATAGTAGTAGGCGTCTCCTTCGTAGAATGTCACGGAATCAAATCGAAGCGTCTCGCTGAATTCCAGGGCGTAGAAATCTCCGCCGGCCGGCTGCGCGTTGTTGCCGTCGTTCGTCCAATAGGCGAGATGGCCGTTGTACGTGACGTCCTTGATGCCATCGATGATGCCGTCCAGCCAGAATCGATCGCGCGTCGGTATGTTGGCGAATACAGATGCGCCTGTTGTTACAGTCCCGCCGCGCGACTGAACGAGCGCAACCAGCCCGTCGGGGCCCGTCGGACTCGGCCGCTCAGGCTCAGTAACAACGCCCGGATCTTCCGGAACCAGAATCGTGGTTCCATCACTGGATCCGCCGAGGGAAATGACCACGCTTTCGGCGACATCCGCCATTCGCGCGGCGATCGCCGAGACGGACTCGTTGATCGGCAATCCCGTCAGGAAATCGATACGATAACAATCCGTCGCCGTTGCCGTCAGGGACGTCGGCAGGCTGGAGTAGCCCTCGATCAATCCGATCAACCCACCCGCCGTCGCCGGATTGCAATCGTTGTCGAATCCCGCAAGCACGCCGATACGAATCGTCTCCTCGAAGTCCCCGTTGCCATACAGCAAAGCCATCGTCGTGCAGCCCAGGTTGATCGTTGATTCAACCCAGACGCGATAGCGGCCATTAGCGGGATGGCGATACTTCGCATACATCAACGAGCGCGTGGCCGGCCAGTCGGCAACGCCGTCCTGCATGTCGGCCGCGTGCCACGTGCGAACATCGTTAATGACTTCCCACGAACGAGACGTCACAGGCAAACACGCGTGCGCCCCATCGATGATCGTCGGCACGTCGCTCTCGAACGCCGCCAGCGAATACATGGCGGCATAGAACTGCGCGGCATGCACGGGATAGCCATCATTCGTGATCCGCGAGCAGCGCCCCACGGTATCCATCGCCCACTGTCTCATGCCGGGGGAATACGCACCGATGCTCTCCGTCGTGATCTGGCAATCGATCGCGTACGCGTGAAGGTTGTGCCGCCAGCTGCCAGTCGCCGGCGCGTCGAACCCGTGATCCATCAGATAGATTGCCTGTTTGTTGGCGATGAAGAAGCCGTTTAGCCCGACGTGCGTCTCCCACTCCGCTTGCAACTCTGCGTAGGTCGGCGCGGGGCCGTACGTTTCCAGCGCGTGGAGATACATGTACTCGACGTTCGTATCGTCGTCGCCCGTCCAGGGATCGGCGCAGTCCGTGTGCAGATCCCAGATGAACAGTCCCTCGGGCAACGGGGCATCCAACGTGTACTGCCCCTCCGTCGGTCGGCCGGTGTGATTGCCGATGAGCTGACCGAACCACATGCCGCGGAGCTTGTCGGCGTATTGGGATTTGTTGATGGGGCGATCGGCATAGACGCTGGAGACTTGACCTGCGCAGAGCAGGATGCCGAGCCATGTAGAAAGCCACAGTTGATTTCGCGCGTGCACCTCAGCCATTTCGCTCTATCTTACCATCGACGCGCGCGATCTCCGAAACTTCCCGCCGGACGTGTTTGCGCCATCTTGCGGGGGGCGCAAATCGGCGCAAATTCTGCAAAATTCATGTCGGCGTCGCCCAGCGATGCTCGCTGCGTGGGCGCGGCGCGGCCGTTGGGTTCCTTGTTCGGGGTATCGCGCGAGGTCTCGATGATCGCGTTGCTCGACATTTTCGATGAGATTTGCAGGCTACGCGCTCGCATGCTTGCCTTTGAGGGCAAGCATGGCACTCGGCAGTGATGACCCGGATCATTCAGTGCCTCGCTGTCCTCAGCGTGGCGATTCGTGTACTTGAGCAGGCTGGCGTGACTCCGCCGTGAGGACACGGCGGCTCTGAATGGTGTCGCCGCATTCGTATTGAGTCCGCGGCGCAGCGCTTGAGGGCAGGTATGCGCCGACATCGAGAACGATCAGCGTATTCATCGAGCACCCGCCGTCAATAAACTCACGCACTCTCAATGTCGAAGACGAGTCGAACGTTATCATCGCCGAGTCGTTTGACAAGAACGTTCATCAGCTCAAGTGTAATTGCAATATCGGGACCCATCTTCGATTGGTCAATCTCCATGTGTGCGATGGCTCAATTGATCTCGCTGTATCGCAACCAACCGCAGCAAGTCGTGGCGAACTGGCTCTCAAGATCCTTTGCGATGGCACTCATCCGTGCGGGCAACCCTCGCGGCGGGATCAGCGGGGCACGATCGCCACCAGTTCGCACACCCGCGATCGCCGAGAAGAACGGGGACTCCTTGTCCGATCGGAATGCGAATCCCCTGATCTCATCCTGCTTCCCGTCCGTGTCAGAATCACCATGCCAACCCGGCAGATGATATCGACATGCGGCATCGTCGAGATACTCAATGATGCCGATCATTGTTGCGCCCACTATTAGGCTCCTCGATTATCCGCCTTGCTGCGCGGTGCGGCGTGCGAGCATCACTCGGCCGACTTCCTGACGGTCGCGGCTCGGACCTGATCGGACGATCCAAGCGAATGCGACGTGCGGCAAATCAAACGGCCTAGTTGCGGTGGTAGCGTCTCATCATGCGATCAACGCTGCTATTTTGCGACTGCATAGAAAAACCGCCGTATGGGCGGCGGCTTTAAGTAGTCGAGATCTGAATCACTGGATTCACTCGGATCGGTGCAACCGAGGATTCTCGCGTCGGCACTGTATCGCATGCCGAAGTTGGGCGTCCGCATGGCACCCATCAGAGGCGCTTCGCACCAGCGGCGCAGATCACATGTGCTTGATCACGGCATCACCAAACTCGCTGCACTTCAGCAGCGTTGCGCCTGTCATCTGGCGCTCGAAGTCGTATGTCACGGTTTTGGCACTGATCGCGCCGTTCATGCCCTTGATGATCATGTCGGCAGCGGCCGT
>JAJDEC010000462.1 GCA_029259995.1 Phycisphaerae bacterium | reverse complement strand
GGACTTGCCGGAACCGCTGGGCCCCATGATGGCGGCGAGTTCGCCGTGCTGAATCTCAAGACTCATTCCGCGGACGGCGGGGACGCTGACTTCGCCAACGTAGTAGGTGCGCTCGATATCACGAACGCGAACGATGGGCGTGTCTTCGCCGACGGTATGTGGCGGATGCATCAACGTCAGCCTCGTCGCAACGAGCGGGTCAGGTCCGGTTTTCGACCACTGCCGCCGAGCAGATTGCGTTCGATGATGATCTCGTCGCCCTCGTCCAGTTCGCCGGACTTGAGCTCGGTAAAGGCCCCATTGGTCAGCCCGATGGCGACTTCGACCGGCTTCGGCTCGTTCTGCTTCAGGACGTAAACCGTCGGTTGTCCCTTGGCTTTGGGTTTTCTGAATCCGTTCTCGCCGGGCGGACTCGGGTCGAACCGGAGGGCGACGTTCGGAATCTTGATGACGGCGCTGGCTCGGGCGACTTCAAACGTGACGTTTGCTGTCATGCCCGGCCGCAGCGCGAGATCGTCGTTCGTCACTTCGATCATCGTCGTGTACGTGACAATGCCGTCGACATCGTTGGCGTTGTATCGGATCTGAGAAATACGGCCTTCGAAGTTTCGCCCCGGATACGCATCGACGCGAAACGTGGCAGGGCCGTCTTTGCGGAGTGCGCCGATGTCGGCCTCGCTGACATTCGCGTTGACCTGCATGTTTTTGAGATCGGCCGCGATAATGAACAGCTCAGGCGCCTGAAGAGAGGCGGCGACCGTCTGCCCATTCTCAATATTACGGGCGATGACAATGCCGTCGATCGGGGATCGGATGAATGTGCGATCGAGGTCGACTTCGGCTTCGCTCAGCGTCGCCTGGGCGGACAGGATTCCGGCCTTGGCGGCGTCCCAGGCGGCCTTGGCGGCATCCGCCTCGGTCTTGGCGTCGAGTGTTTCGTTCTCGCTGGCATTGTTGATCTTGAAGAGGCGCTCCATACGGCGATGCTCGCGTTCCGCATCGAGATAACGGACTTCAAGCTCGTCGGCGCGTGCCTTGGCCGTGGCCAATTGGGCGGCAGCTCGATCGCGGGCCGTCTTGAATCGGGCCGGATCAATCTCGGCGAGGACGTCGTTCGCCGCGACGCTCTGATTGAAGTCGGCGAGCCATCGATTGATTTTGCCGCTGACTTCAGAACCGACGATTGTCTTGACGAGGGGTTCGATTGTGCCCGTGGCGGAGACGGTTCGAACAATGTCACCACGCGTGAGCGCCTTCGTGACGAACTCCGCGCCCGTTTCAGCCTCGGTATACCTTTGATAACCAAACCATCCGCCGCCGCCGACGGCGGTGAGAATGACCAGTGTCGTGACGACTTTCAAAGCCGCCGCGCCGCGTTTTCTGCCGTGTTTCTGCATGTGAGGAGCGCTCGTTTTCCTGATCCTGAACTGATTCCGGCGATGGCGACTCGAACGTCGCATTATAGTTAAGAGATGAACGAGCCGCAAAACGGCGCATCACGACGCATTTCGGATCGCGCGACAAGTCACAGCGTTGCCGGACTCGAAAGCGTCGCGTATCTTCGGGACACGAATGGACGTGTTACTTGACGCACATGGAATCGACGAGGCGCTCAGCCGAATGGCCGGCGAGATTGCGGATTCGCTGCCGGAAGGTTGCTCGATCGGCATTATCGGAATCCGTCGTCGCGGAGATCATCTGGCGAAGCGCTTGATGCGGATGCTGGAGGCACGACACGTCACAGGTATCGCATTCGGCACATTGGACATCACGATGTATCGGGATGATCTGGCCGAAATCGGTCCTTCCGCCGTCGTTCTCACGACGGAGATTCCTTTCGATGTGGACGGCAGATACCTGATCCTGGTAGACGACGTGATTTATTCCGGTCGTTCGATTCGTTCGGCGTTGGCGGCAATTATCGACTTGGGGCGTCCCCGGGCGATTCGGCTGGCCGTGCTCGTGGA
Organism: Phycisphaerae bacterium; assembly: GCA_029259995.1. Classification (GTDB taxonomy): domain Bacteria; phylum Planctomycetota; class Phycisphaerae; order UBA1845; family UTPLA1; genus ECT2AJA-110-A. The sequence continues at coordinate 1,991 of JAJDEC010000462.1, read as the reverse complement.
TCGAGGCGGGCGAGAATTGCCGATTCAGCCGGATTTTGTCGGGACGCCCGTCGGCGACAACGCCGGCCAACATATCTCCGTACGATTGATCGAAGCCGGGGATGCGCACGACGTTGTGGAGGTGGGGGCGTGAAAGCGTTGAATCCGGCCGCGGCAAGTGAACGGGAATCGGTCGTCTGGCCGCATCGACATTTGCTCAGCCTGGAGGAATTGTCGGCGGAGGAAATCACGCTGATCCTGGACACGGCAGAGGCATTTGAAGACGTTTCAACGCGAAGCGTCAAGAAAGTGCCGGCACTGCGAGGTCGTGTCGTCGTCAATCTGTTCTTCGAGGATTCCACACGGACACGAACGAGCTTTACGCTGGCGGCGCAGCGGCTGAGCGCTGACGTGATCGACTTTACGTCGAAGACGAGCGCCGTGAACAAGGGCGAGTCGCTACGCGACACGGTTCGCAACATCGAGGCAATGGGTGTGGACATCATCGTATGTCGCCACGGCTCGAGCGGCGCACCGCAGCTGATTGCAAAGAACGTCGACTGCTGCGTTATCAATGCCGGCGATGGCCGTCACGAACATCCGACGCAGGGCCTTCTCGATATCTACACGATTCGCAAGACCAGAAAACGAATCGACGGACTGAAGGTCGCGATCGTGGGCGACATCAACAATTCGCGCGTGGCCCGTTCCGACCTGCATGGCCTGATCAAGCTCGGGGCCGAAGTGACATTCGTCGGGCCTCCGACGCTTGTGTCGCGAGCGTTCGAAAAGCTCGGGGCGCGCGTGGCGCACGACTTTGATTCCGTCATCGGCGAATTCGACGTGATCAACATGCTGCGCGTTCAGCGCGAGCGGATTTCGTCGAACGTCTTCCCGAGCATCCAGGAATACAGCCGCCTGTTTGGACTGACAAATGATCGATTTCGCCGGGCCCGGCCCGATGTGCTCGTCATGCATCCGGGACCGATCAATCGCGGCGTCGAACTGGCCGGCGAAATCGCGGACGGTCCCAACAGCGTGATTCTCCAGCAAGTGACGAACGGTCTGGCGGTTCGAATGGCCGTCATGTTCCTCTGCAAGCAGGCATCGGAGGGGCAGTAACGCGGTTCCGCCCGAGTTGGGACGGGGAATCGATCGAAGCAGCGATTATGGCAAGCGTTGAATTCATCATCAGGAACGGTCGCGTCATCGATCCATCGCAGGGCATTGACGAAGTGACGGATGTGCGGATCGCCGACGGCAGGATTGTCGGAATTGGAAAGAGCGACGACAACGCATCGGAGGTGATCGATGCGAGCGGGCAGATCGTGTGCCCCGGCCTGATCGACATGCACGTGCATTTGCGCGAACCAGGCCAGGAGGATGAAGAGACGATCGCAACGGGAGCCGCGGCGGCTGTCGCCGGTGGATTCACGTCGATTGCCTGCATGCCGAATACGGACCCGGCGATCGATACCGAGGCGATGGTCGAGTTTGTCTATCGACAGTCAAAACGTGCGGGGCTTTGCAACGTCTATCCAATCGGCGCCGTCACGAAGAGTCGTGAGGGCAGGGAGCTTGCCGAGATCGGCACGATGGTGCGCGCCGGGGCCGTTGCGTTCAGCGATGATGGATGCGGCGTGTCGAACTCCTCCGTGATGTTCCGGGCGATGCAGTACGTCAAGATGTTCGGCAAAGTCATCATTCAACATTGTGAGGATGCGGATCTCGCGGGATCGGGTTGCATGAACGCCGGCGTGATGGCGATGCGGCTCGGGCTGCCGGGCATTCCGTCGATGGCCGAAGAAGTGATGATCCAGCGCGACGTACTGATCGCGAAACACACGGGCACGAGATATCACGTCGCCCACATTTCCACGGCCGGCGCGGTTCAGCTGGTCCGCGACGCAAAGGCGAGTGGCGCGCCGGTCACGACGGAAGTCTGCCCACATCACTTGTTGCTGACGGAAGAGGAAGTCGCGACGTATGACACCAATTTCAAGATGAACCCG
>JAJDEC010000461.1 GCA_029259995.1 Phycisphaerae bacterium | reverse complement strand
TTTCCTTGGGCGAGTTGGCCAGATGCCACGTCACGCCGGCGCTCGGCCGCGCGTTGGCCAGCGACGCGACGAAGTAATTGAACATCTCGTTTGCACCGATGCCGCTGTTCACCAGATGCGCGGGTCCCCCATCCCCGAAGTGCTCCCGGATGTAAGCGTCGATGCGCGGCGCCGATTCCGCGAGCCACTGCGTCGCATACGCACCCGGCGAAGTTCGATAGAGGACGCCGAGCGGATCCCGATCCGCCTGTGCCACAAACGCCTGAAAGGGAGCGTCAACAGCATTCCAGATCGCATCGCTGCAAAAAACCGGCGCATCCAGGGCCGGTCCGATCGCCCGAACGCCGATTCGACCGTCGGCGATGTCGAAGCGATTCCGGGTCGCGAGTCGATCGTGCGCCGAGGCATCGACTGATGCCGCGTCCGTCGATACGCCCATTCGCGCCAGAATCCCGCCGAAACCATGCTCGTTCAGAATCGCCTGAACGCGCTCCGGCGTGGTCCGCCACGCTTCGGCAAGGCTGTTCACGAGTCGTTCAGGATCGATCGCGTTCGCAATCACATCGTCGAGCCGTTGCGCAGACACGGGATCGACGCCCAACGTCGCGCAGGCCGCATTCGACGTGTTTAGAATCTTCGCGGCAATGCTGTCGCGTACTTGCGTCATCTCGCCTCATCCCTTCCGCGGCGCATTCCGCGCTCCATTCGCAATCGATGTCGTTTCGTTACCGAGTCCAGTTCGAGAAAACGGAAGTTGATCAACTGCACGATCAGACCGATGCTCGCGGCGATCAGACTCATCGCCATCAGAGTTGCCGACGTCACCATCATCGCCAGTCGAACGCCGGACCCCGCGGGCCAGTCGCGCACCCAGATCGTCAGACCGCCCACGATGCTCAGGACAAAGAAGAAAATGCCCATACCGCCAAAAAACGTCAGCGGCTTGTAGGATCGGAACAGACTGAGAATCCGGAAGAGCACCCGGAATCCGTCTCGAAATGTACTCAATTTCGATTCGCTGCCCTCCGGCCGCTCACGATACGCCACGGGGATCTCGTGAATCACCCAGCGCCGATAGAGACACTGAATCGACATCTCCGTCTCAATGTCGAATCCATACGCCATGATGGGCAGGTTCAGCGCCACTTCACGACTGAATGCGCGATAACCGCTCATGATGTCGCGAAGCTTCGCATTGAAAATGAAGTTGATCAGCCAGCGGACGAGCCAGTTTCCGAAGACGTGAAATCGCCGATACGCCGCCGCTTCGTCGACCGCCTCGCGGCATCCGACGACCATGTCCGCCTTGCCCTCAACGACGGGGGCAATCATCTCCGCCGCCCGATCGGCGGGATACGTGTCGTCACCGTCCACCATCAGATACGTGTCGGCTTCGACTTTCTCGAACATCGCCGCCACGACGAAGCCCTTGCCCTGCCGCTTCTCCGTATGCACGACGGCCCCGGCGCGACGGGCGATTTCCCCCGTACCGTCGTCGCTGTTGTTGTCGAAGACGTAAATCGCCGCATCGGGCAAGGCGGCCCGGAAATCCGCAACCACTTTCCCGATCGTCGCCGCCTCGTTGAAGCACGGAATCAGGACCGCAACGCTTTGGGATGCATCAGTGTTTTGCGACATCAATCTGCAGTCACGCTCCATGCAAACAGTGGAAAGTCACCAAGAACGGGCATGATTCTCAAGCCAAGTCCGGCAACGACAAACCCGTTCCTAGCATCCGAGCCATGCCGTCTCGTGTCAAACGCGGAACCGGACGATTGGCCGGAACCGTTTGCCGATTGCCCCGCCATTCTCCGGACTTACAATTGCGCCACCATGACCAGAACCCTGCTCGCCATCACCATCGCCGCCGCGCCGCTCCTCTGCGGATGCAGCGACACGAACTGGAATCCATTCGCCACATCCGACGCCGCGAATCCGTCAAAACAGGCGGCCGTGGAGGAAGCCCTCGCGGCCTACGACGCCCGCATGCGCGAGGAATCACAACAACGTCGAACCTTCCATGGCAGCAACGGCTCAACACCGGCGACAACGGCCGCATCCGCCGACGCACCCATCGCGGAATCGGATACGCTCGAAGTCCTCGATCAGTTCATCACGACGAGCGATGTCCTCGATCCGATCCGCGACAAACTCAACACAATGGCGACGACGATGCCGCCCCGCCGCTATTACGAGTCGGCCGCGGAACTGGTCCGCGCCAGCCTCGTCGAACTCGTGGCCACGCATCTGATCTATCAGCGCGCCCAATCGGAGTTTCCCGAACACATGGAACCGCGGATTGTGAAAGCCGTCGACCAGCTGGAGCGCGAACGGATCGGCAGGGAGTTTCAGGGCCGCGAAACGAAGTATGAGAATCATCTCGCCGCCAGCGGCGAAACACGGGAAAAAGTTCGCGAGAAACTGCGCCGCGTCGTCATTGGTGAAAGCTACCTCCGCGAACAATTGGTCCCCTTGATTGCCGAGCCGAGACGCGATGAAATCGAGGACTACTATCGCGAAAACATGAATGAATTCACGACCGAGCAACGCCGCGAACTGCTGATGATCGATATCCCTGCCGCATCATTCATCGATCGCGCCAGTCCGATGCAACGCGAGCAGCAGATCGCTCTGGCAATTCAGAAAGCGAGAAACGCCATCGGCGATGCGCAGCGCGAACTGAAGAACGGTATCCCCTTCGACACAGTCGCCCGCAAATATTCAAGATTCAAGCAGGATGACGGCGGAAACTGGGGTTTCATTCGCGAACCCCTCGCCTCTCGCTGGGAAGTCCCGTCGAAGCGATTTTTTGAACTGGGCGCCGGGCAGGTCAGCGAAATCATCGAGTCAGAGGATTCATTCTTCATCGTGAAATGCGGAAAAGTCGAAGGCGGCGTCACGACGAGCTTCTCCGATGCGCAGACGACGATCGTTCGAAATATCAAGAATCGCAAGTTCCAGATTCTCAAGTCCGAGTTCCTCCAGAAGGAACTCCGCAAGGCAAACATCGGCGCCATCGAACCCTTCTTCCGCCGCGTCCTTCGCGAAGCCCCCCAACCCAGCCTCGCCGGCCGATAGCCACGGGCAGAGCCGCAGTGTCCTCACGGCGGAGCCGCGTGCCATGCTTGCCCTCCCAAGGCAAGCATGCTCGGCAGACACGTATTGCCACATGATCCCCAAGACGACGCAGCCGAACCGTCGCAATGCCGCACAGCCGCGCCCCGCCCAGAGACTTCGCGGGACGCCGCCGCCAGTGCATCCACCACGCAGCCCGACTACAATGCCGAAAACGAAAATACGAGGACGATTCCCAATGCTTCACATCCCTATTCTCCGCAACGGCACGCCCTACGAATCCGTCGAAACCGTCGAGCTGGTCCACTACGCCACGGGCGAACCCGTTGCCGTCGTCAGCCAGGCCAACTCCGGTCTCGTCTCCCGCGACATCCATCGAATGGATCGCGACATCCTCGAACAGTTCACCTGCGCCGAACTGATCGCCATGAGCCGCAAGGCCGGCGATATTTTCATGAACGGGACTGTCCCCTGCGGCAACGAATCGCAGTCGTTCGACGACTACATCCGCAACCTCTCCGACACGACGGGAATGCCCGTCGGCTACTGCCGCAACAACGCAAAAAAGATCTTCCGCATTTTCGACGAGATCGAGCGAGTCATCGCCGGCCTCACCCGCGGCTTCGACCTGTCGATCCTCGATCGCGGATACGGCGACGACGAAGGCCGCACGCTCAGCTTCTATCGAGAGGCCAACAGCCTCGGCGCCGTCCTGCCGAGCAACTCCCCCGGCGTCCACGCCCTCTGGATTCCCGCCATCGCCCTGAAGTGCCCCCTCGTCCTCAAGCCCGGCCGCGAAGAACCCTGGTCGCCCCTGCGAATCATCGAGAGCTTCAAGGCCGCCGGTGTCCCCGCCGAAGCCTTCGGCTTTTACCCGACGGATCACGGCGGCGCAGGCGAAATCCTTCGCAACTGTGGCCGCTCCATGCTCTTCGGCGGCGACGCCACGACAAAGGCCTACGCCAACGATTCCCGCGTCGAATTGCACGGCCCCGGCTATACCAAGATCGCCTTCGGTGACGACATGGCCGACGACTGGGAAAAACACGTCGAATTGATGGTGCAGTCCGTCGCCGCCAATGGCGGTCGCTCATGCATCAACTGCTCAAGCATCTGGACACCGAAGAACGGCCGCAAGATTGCCGATGCCATCGCAAAGGAACTGGCGAAAGTCGAGGCGCTGCCGGCCAACGACCCCAACGCCGCAATCGCCGCATTCGCCAATCCCGCCATGGCGGAAATGATGTCGGAATCGATCGACGCCCAGCTCGGCAACGGCGCCGAAGACCTGACGCAACAATATCGCGGCTCAGGCCGACTCATTCGCAAGGACCGAATCGCGTGGGTCCTGCCGACAATCCTCTGGTGCGAAGATCGCGAGCATCCGCTGGCGAGCAAGGAATTCCTCTTCCCCTATGCCAGCGTCGTCGAATGCCCGACTGCCGAGATGCCAAAAGCCTTCGGCCCAACGCTCGTGACGACGGCCATCACGAACGACAAGAAGCTCATCGCCGCATTGATGGCCGAACCCAATATCGATCGCCTCAACATCGGTCCCGTCCCCACTTTCCAACTCAGCTGGGACCAGCCGCACGAAGGCAACCTCTTCGAGCACCTCTATCGCCAACGCGCCTTCCAACTGCAACCCGCCTGACACTGAGTCGCCACCTACGATTTGGCGCGAAGGGTGCCACTGCACTGCGAGCAGTGCCAATCACCAGCGTAGCCGACGTTGGGTGCCACTGCTCTGTGAGCAGTGCAGACCGCCAGCGAAGCCCGAGCCCAGGCGAAACGCCGTGAGTTCCGAACCGCGGCCGTCACAGAGCCTGGCCAGCGTATGCCGCGTACCGCGACACGCCGCGACAAGAAACGAACGCCGAGGACGAACAATGCCGACGGCCAAGAGCAACCCAAAGAAAGGACGCTTACGATTCCCGAATACGTGGGGAAATCGGATCATCGCCCTGCTCGCCATTGGCTGCTTGCTCTGTCTGGTGCTGAGGTTGACGGAGTTCACATACAAGTCCGCAAGAGTTCACGTAAACGTCACGCGTTCCACGGTCTTGTTGTACTGGGGCGCCGACGCCGATTTCCGTGACGCCGCGATAATAGTAGCCCACCCGTTCCCTGCCCAATCATCGGACCCGGGATTGATCACGGGGATCGCGACATCATCCGAATTACCGAGGGGTTTGCATTGGAACGGATACTCGCGATCGCATCGAGCCCTATGGATTTCACCTCGCGCGCGGCTACAACGCCGCGCCGGCGGCATCGTCCTCCCCTTCGCCTGGTTCTGGCCGGCCCTCGGCGTCGCGCTGTTTGTCAAACTCTTGTTCTGGAAACCAGGAAAGCAGACCGGATCGAAATGTCTGAGCTGCGGCTATGACCTGCGGGGCGCCATAAGCGACACGTGTGCCGAATGCGGAACGCCGATCACCCGAACGCCTCATCCAGCGCCTCAAGAACGAGATGAATCGTCGTCAGATGCAGCTCCTGCACGATCGCCGAATCCCCGACATTCGGCGCAAACGCGATGTCGCACAACGCTTCCGCCGGACTGCCCGCTGGCCCCAGCAATCCGATCGTCTGCATGCCTGCGCCCCGTGCTGCCTCCAGCGCCTTGATCAGGTTCGCGCTCTTCCCGCTCGTCGACAACACGGCGAGCACGTCGCCCGCCCGACCAATGGCCTGAATCTGCCGCGCGAAGACCTGTTCGTATCCGAAATCGTTCGCAATACACGTCAGCGCCGTCGGGTCCGCCGCGAGACAAACGGCCGCCAGCGGATCGCGGTTTCGCTTGAATCGCCCCACAAGCTCCTCGGCCAGATGCAGCGCTTCCGCCGCAGATCCGCCGTTGCCGCACGTCAGCAACTTGCCGCCCGATCGAAATGCCGCCTCCGTCATCGTGACGATTTGATCAATCGTTTCGACCTGATTTCGAAGCGCATCCAACCCGGCACGCCGGGACTCAATCATTGACTCGATACTCGATTGTCGGCTCATGTTTTCCTGCTACTCAATGATTCGACAAAGGCAGAACCGCAGTGCCATGGCGACCGGCTCGCATTGCAGTCGGACATCCCCACCGCACGAACCTCAACCTTAATTCGACGCCCCCGCCCCGGCCAGCACAACGCGCATGAAAAAGCGACGGCCCGTTCTCATCTGAGAAACGGGCCGTCGCTGAATGTGCATTCGATTCAGATGATACCGCCAGTTTGCGGCCTCATCCGGGAATCAAATCAGGGAACCATGCAGGCATCCGATCGACCACCGAGATCGACGAAGTTGCCGCCCGAAGCCGGCGCTGCCGTACCCGGGTCAACTGTCAACGTCTGGTGCGTCGTGTAGATGTTGTCGCGACCACGATAGATCGGCGGTGCGTTCGGTACGCGACCCGACAGACCTGCGTCCGGGCCCTTCTCGAACGTCACGTGACCGTCCTGGAACAGGACGTTCTGACCTTCGCGATTCGTGTGGTTCTTGCTGTTACCACGGAACGGGCCGGTTCGGTCCGTCGTGATCTGCGTGTTCGTCTCGTTGCCCTTCAGGTACGGGTTGGCGTCAGCCATGAAAGGGAAGCTCGGCTCGGAAGATGTTCCGATGATCCGGCGATCCTCGTCATGCTGAAACTGGTA
>JAJDEC010000047.1 GCA_029259995.1 Phycisphaerae bacterium | reverse complement strand
AGTCGTCGAAGTCGCCGCCGTATTGTCGTCGAATGACGTCGCCGCCGTCGTTCCCAGCGAAACCGCCGTGCCCGGGTTGTCGACCGTATTCCGGTAAACCTCGTACGACGTAGCGCCGACCAGAGAGTCCCAGGTGACGACGATCATGCCGCACTGATCATCAGACGCCGCAACATTGCTTGGGGCCGATGAAAGAGCGCCCAATCGGATACCCGGCGTCGCCGCCGTCGGCGCCCCCGCTCCGCAGACGCTCGTCGTCTCAATCCAATAGAAATACTGCGTGTTCGGAATCGCCGTATTGTCGTCAATGCCGGGCGAGAAAATAAGACTGAACAACGACGCCGAACCGAAATCGTTGATCGTATTTCGGAAGATCTGATAGAACGTCGCGTCCGGCACGGCATCCCATGCCAATCCGACCGCGTCACAGCGATCGTTCGAAGCCGTGAAGTTGCTCGGCGCGGCGCCGCCCGACGGCGTTACGCCCGAATCACTGGCCGACAGTGCGCCGGTTCCGCAAGCGTTGCTCGCTTGCACGAAGTAGAAGTAGGTCGTGTCAACGACAGCTGTATTGTCGTTGAACGTCGTCGAACCCGACGAACCGATCACCGACGCTGATCCGCCGTCGTCGACCGTATTTCGAAACACGTCATAGCCAGTTGCATCCAGTACGGACGACCAGCTGACATTAACGGAACCGCAGGTCGTGTCGCTCGCGGACACACCCGCCACCTGCGCCAGCGGCGCCGGAATCGATCCGCTCGCCGAGGGACTGCTGAACCCACTGCAACCGGAGCCATTGCACGCCTGGACCCAATAAAAATACGTCGTCCCGGCCACGGCCGAGAAATCGTCGTAACTCGTGCCGGCAACGCCGCCTTGCAGCAATGTCGCCGAACCGCTGTTGTCGACAGTATTTCGATAAACGTCGTAGTCGTCGGCATCGACAGATGCACTCCATGACACAGCCACGCGATCACAGAAACCACCCTGCGAGGCGCTGACACCCGTCGGCGCTTCGGGCGGCATTTGTACGTCCGTACAACTGACGGAACTCACTTCGATCGCATCCAGGCCGCCTTCGACGATGGTGCCGCCGCCGACGTCCGTCACAGAGAAGCGGACGCGGATCGTGGACGACGCCGCGACTTCCGAACCGATTCCGATCGAATCCGATCGCCATGAACCCGACGCTGTCGTGTAGGTTCGCAGCGTTGTCCAGTTCGTTCCGCCCGCGTCCGTCGCGACTTCGACAACATACGTGTCGCCGTTGAATGCACCCGTCGGGAGATCATTGAACCAATAGTCGTACTCAATCAGACCGCCCGTGCTCAAGTCGAAGACGGGGGACGTCAGCGTCGTCGTTCCGCCGTCCACGTCCGTGTCACCGTCGTTCCGATCCGTCAGCCAGCACTGCCCCGATCCATCGGAGTCGGCCGCGGGATCGCCGCGATCGCCCCCGCCGAGCGGCGCGCCTTGATTCCACGCGCCCGCCGTGGCGTTGCCCGAAACGGACCAACCCATGTTCGTGTTTCCATTGTCGGAGAAGATCGACGTGATACCGTCGGACACGACTGCTCCGAATCGATCCGTCGGCGCCGTCGCCGGCAGTCGAACAAAACCGGATGATCCGGCCACCGTCGTGAAGATCGAGATGTAATACAACGGCGTATCAGTGCACACGGCCGCCGGCAGCGTGGCTTCATACAGATTTCCGCCGAGCGACGACAGCGGCGAACTGAACGTGCCGCCACCGTATGTATAGACCATGACTTCACTTCCGGGCGTGATCGTCGCATCGTTCGGCACGATCTGCACCTGGAACGTCGTCGGTACACCGGGCGAAAGCGTCGCCGGCGCACCGTTCGGCAGACTGATCTCCGCCTGATTGACATTCGCCGTCTGGATCTGAATGGACATGCTGTAGAACTGGCTTTCCGACGGCGTGTTGCCTTCATAGACGCGCACGTAATAGGTTCCGGCCGAGCCGAGAATGACGTTGGTGACGGATTCGGCCGCTCCCGGTCCATTCGCGTCCGCCGTGGCCAGCACCGTCGATGTATCCGTGGAAATAACCTGCAATTCGAGATCGGCCATCGTCAGGCTGTTGATGATGTTCCCTGAGCAACAGTCATTGCCCTGCGTACCACAGGCTTGAACGCTCGAGTCATAACTGAACCCCAATGGGGTCACGGTCACACTGACGCTCGTGGCGCCGGAAGTCGAGAAGCTGTAATAGTCCACGTCGCCGTTGTTATCGATGCTCAATAACGAGCTGGCCGCTGTCGGTGTCGGCGCGGGAACCGTCCCCGGCGTCAGCGTCTGGCCGATCGAAACGGCCCCGAGATTCGTCGCCGATCCCGTCGTGTCGTTGTTCTCGAAGACATCGCCATAAGCGAATTGCACAACCCGAATGTCGTCATGCTGCGGGCCGTCGAAGCTCGTGTTGATGAAGGGCTCCATCAGTCGTCCGTTGGAATTCGCGATGATCGGACAAACGTGCGAGAAACCGAGGCCGTGACCGTGTTCGTGCATCACGACATCGCGGAAAAAGCGGAAGTTGTTGGTCGTGGAGTCCCAGTTTTCTGAGCGGTCCATCACCATGTCGCCGCCCGTGCCGCTGCCGGGAAAACTATTGAACGCCAGGACATTGCTCGGACCGTCCAGGTTGACCATCGAGATTCGAATGTCGCCGCGCGAGCCACTCCCGGAGCTGCCCCATGCCGCGCCATCGTCCCAGTCGTTTCCACCCGACGTGATTCGAGTGTAGCTGACGCCGGCAAGCTCTTCCCATCGATCGAAACAATCCTGAACCAACGCGATCCAGACTGCCCGGCCGCCGTTGTTGGCGAACTGGGAGTCCATTTCAGCGAACATTGCGCTGCCTGGATTGCCGCCGACCGACGTAATGGCGACGCCGTCCGGAACGATACTCCATGTCAACGCGCGCGGCGTGCCCAGCGCACCGGACCATCGCGTCGCGAATTGATACCGCGGCGCCCCGTCCGGCAGTGTGCCGCACAACAGCGGATTCAGCGAACAGAATTCGTCGACCAGCGCCGGCGACGTTCCCGCTTCGAAGCACGTATGAATGCCCGGCGCTTCCGGCGTCATTCCCATCGCCAATTCGCGAACACGCGCACGATCGTCTTTCATCCCCGCCGGCCTGACGCCGAACAGATCGTTCACCACAACGCTTTCGGAAGCGCTCAAGCCGTCTGTGACAGCAACCTGACTCTCAACAGTTTTTGTCACGCCGGCAGACGACGCGCCCAAGACAATCATTGCTCCGGCACATACAACGGCGCCGGCGCGCAATACGAACTTCGATAACATCAATGTCCTCCAAGGACGGGCTGGCTGAATATGATCAATTCACCGAAACGCGTCGCGCCGCGGTATGAACACCTACCCGATTAGAAAATAGACCACTCCACCTTCGCATCCGCGTTCGCCACCCTCAGCGATCGTAATGCCGGAATCAGACACAAATTATAGGCGAACCCCTTGCCCCGCGCGCCACATCGGAACCGAAATTGCCCCGATTCGGGGCTTTCCGCGGTCGCCATGCAGTGCGCCAGGCGTGTTATGGGGCAGTCAGCAAGCTGACGAACGCCTCCAGATCATCCAAATCGATCGTCCCCTGTGGGGCCGCAAGATCGGCACACCCCGAAAGGGACACATCGCCCAACAGGGCAGCTACCATGCCTGACACGTCCAAACCGTTGCGGAGCCCATCAAGGTTGAAATCACCTCGTATCGCGGCAACCCCCTCGGCCGACAGGCCCTCGCCCCCGGATCCGCAATCATTGTCCGCGACAACCCAGTAGAAATAGGACACGCCGGTATCGACCGCCGCATCCGTCAGCGAAGTCGTCACCGGGGAGACAGTCGCGATCTCCGTCGCAGTTCCGAAGTTGTCTGCCAGATTGCGGAATACGTGATACTGCGTCGCCCCGGCCAGCGCGCCCCAAGTCAGGTCGATCGCGCCGCAAACGCTTGCATTCGTCGCAACAACACCGGTCACATCGCCGGCAACATCCGACCGCGAACCCGCATCCGATGCGCTGAAGCCGCTGCATCCACTCGTATTGCATGCCTGCACCCAGTAGAACGATACATTGCCCGGTACAGCCGTTGTATCACTGAACAACGTCGCGGCAACGCCCGTCGCAATGACCGTGGCCGTACCGCTGTCATCCACTGAGTTTCTGTACACATCGTAGTCATCGGCTGTGGCCGACGCATTCCACGTCACGAGCACGTCGTCGCAGGAAGCGTCATCGGCGGCACTCACATTCGACGGCGGCAACGGCGCCCCGACGACATCATCACATTCGACGCCGCTGATCCGAATTGCATCCAGCCCCGCCTCGACCACCGAACCATTGATCAGGTCACCGACCGTGAACCGAATCCGAAACTGCGACGTCACAGTAACGAAATCGGAAATCAGATACTCGACTTCGATCCAGCCGCCAGATGCCTCGGCGCCGCTCGGTCCGACGACTTCCAGCGTCGTCCACGACGAACCGCCGTTGTCTGACACTTCGACCGTCATCGGATCTTCACCCGGATTATCACCCGCCGTGTTGTCAAGCCATCGCGCGTAGGCAATCGTTGCGTCGGGGAATGCAGAAATGTCGATAATCGCCGATGTCAGAATCGCGCTGCCGTTGTCGACATCCGAGTTCACATCGTTCGGATCGTTTTCCGTCAACCAGCACTGTCCACTGCCGTCGAAATCGGCGGGCGGATCGCCGCGATCGTTGTTCTCCGGAATACCGCGTTCCCAAAGCCCTTCCGACGCATCACCCGTGGAAGCCCAGCCCTGATCGCTTTCGCCGTCATCGGAAAACGACGTGGCGAAAGCGCCGACAATCGCACTGAGCGGACTGGCCGCTCCGCCCGCCGGCCGCGTCACGACACCTGTCACACTGCCTTCCGCCTGTACGAAAAACTCAGGCACGTCGTCGCAATTGGCCGCGGGAAGCGTCGCCTCGTAGAGGTTGCCGCCCAACGAAGCGAGCGGCGTCGTCAGATACGAGCCGCCGTCATAGCGATACGACAACAACGCGGAGCCCCCCACAAGCGTGTCGTCGTTGATGTCGATCTCGACGTCAAACGACGTCGCAACACCCGGCGCCAATTCCGTCGGTCCCCCGCTTGGCAGCGTCACTCCCAACGGAATGAATGGAACCGTGTCCATCGCGATCGTCAGATGATAGAGCTGCGGCTGCGTCGGAGAATTGGTTTCGAAAACGCGAACGTAGTAATCGCCCGGGCTATCCAGGATGACGTCCGTCGCCACTTCTGCAACGCCGGCAAGCATGGACGTCTCGGACGCGAGCACGCTCGTTCCGTTGGTATCGATGATTTCCAGTCCGAGATTGGCCGACAGGAGACTGTTCGTGAACGTCCCGGAACAACACGAGGCCGGGGCGCCGCCGCAGGCCTGCTGCGCATCCTCATAATTCGTCCCGATCGGCGTAACCGTCACTGTGGCGCCCGCCGCCGATGCAACGGAAAACCGATAGTAGTCCTGCTCGCTGTTGGCATCGATACTCAATGTCGCACCAAAGCTGATCACGGGGCCGTTGAGTTGGCCGTATGTCTGCGTACTCGGAATCGCGAACACGCCAAGATCCGTCGCCTGACCGACGCTGTTGTCCGGCTCGAGCGGATCGCCGTAATGACTTTGCGCGTTTCGAATGTCGTCATGCTGCGGTCCGTTGAAGACCGTCGATGCGATCGGCTCCATGAGTTTCTGATTCGTCAACGGACACACGTGCAACTGTCCCATGCCGTGCCCGTGCTCGTGAGCCGCGACATTCCGCAATCGCAGCGAACTGCCG
>JAJDEC010000460.1 GCA_029259995.1 Phycisphaerae bacterium | reverse complement strand
GCGAGCCCCTGTCAAGATCGCCTACGAAGACACGGCCGTCGGCCGGATCGCCCGCGGCCGGGAGCTGGCAAGGGAGTTGAATTGCTACGGATGCCACACCATCGAAGGCGATATCGCGGCAACGATTCATCAATATTACACGGATGATTCGAGCGTCGATGACAACTTCCCGTTCGGGAAGCGTTTCATGCCTCCGCTGCTGTGGGGCGAGGGCGCGAAGATTCAGAACGACTGGCTGTTCAAGTTCTTCAACAACGTCGAAATGCTTCGGCCCTGGCTCAACGCCCGCATGCCGAGTTTCTATCTGACAACGGAGGACGCGACATTGCTTGTGGAGTACTTCGCAGGGTTGTCGCAGCATGAATCGGAAGTACTTGATGATACGATGTTGCCCGTGGTGAAGTATCTGCAGCAGGTCCACAGCGGGGATTCAGACAGTGCCGATCCGCATTGGTTCATGAATGAGCGATTTGACGACGAAGCGGATTGGTTGCGCAATTATGCCTTGCGGCACAATCAGGCCCGTTTCTACGACTTCGACGACACAACGGCCGAGAACGCGGAAGAGCGGGCGGACGCACTCTCCCTGGGATTTGAAACTTCGTTCAATCGCGCCAGCTTCCTGAGCAAAGTCTACGATATTCCCTATCCGTTCACGGATACATTGCTGCATCGCGTTGACGATGATCGCTTCAAACTGGGCGAGGCATTCTTCTACGACCAGCGCTGTCTGGCGTGTCACGTTGCCGGCGATCCGTCCGTTCCCGGTACAACGACGGACATCAAGGCGCCGAATTTCGGGCTGACAGCCAAGCGGTTGCGCTACGACTGGGTCGTCAAGTGGCTGCAGAATCCTCAGGCGATACAGCCCGGGGCCAACATGCCGCAGATCTTCCAGAACGGCGAGAGCGCCTACGCGGCGCTCTCGGGGGAAGCGCGGGAACAGAAGGAAGCGAAGTTTGGTTCCGACATGACGGACCAGGCGCATTTGCTCGTCGATTTCCTCTTTGAACTGGGCAATCGCAACTACACGGCGATTCAACCCGGCGCATTGGATGCTGCGGAGACCGGCGGAAGCGAAGGAGACGGCGAGGAAATCGACTTCGATGCGGCCGGCGAAGAAGCGCCGGAAGAAGTGGAAGTCGATTTCTAGGCGATCGAATCGATCGCCCGATAGACAAACGAGGCTCGCGACGGGACGCATCGATGCCTAACGGCATTGCGCAATGCGTGTCCGAGCCGGGGGTTCGGCGGGTTGCAAATCCCCATGCACCCGTTAAAACGATGGCTGTGTCGCCGGATGGCGGCACAACGACAAAAGGAGTTTCAGATGTTCAAGAAGCATTGGTATGCAGCGACAATCGCCGCCGTCTTCGCGACGCAAGTGATGATCGGCGCCGCGGCCGCAAGCGAAAAAGGCACGGCGGTCATCAAGGGCAAAGTCACATACGATGGCAAAGTGTCCGCCGTCAAGGTCCCGATGAGCGGAGACCCGAAGTGCGATTCGATCAACAAGGACAAGAAGCCGCCTGTTGTGGATCCCGGCAAGCTGGTCTACGGAAAAGACGGTAACACGGTTCCGGACGTATTCGTTTACGTCAAGAAGGGCGCGGGCAAGTTCGATGCGCCCAAGGACGCCGTCGTCATCGATCAGAAGGATTGCATGTACGTGCCGCATATCTTCGGCATGATCGCCGGCCAGCCGATCAAGATCACGAACAGTGATCCCCTGGCTCACAATGTGCACGCCCTGCCCAAGAAGAATCGTGAATTCAACATCTCGCAGCCCAAGCAGAACATGGAAGCCTTGCGTGAGGGGAACGACACGTTCACCAAGCCGGAAGGCGCTTTGAAGATCAAGTGCGACGTTCATAGCTGGATGTCCTGTTATGCCTTCGTCCTGACGCATCCGTTCTTCGATGTCACCAAGAGCCATCTCAACGACGGCGGCGACAAGGCCAATCGCGGTGCGTTCGAGATCAAGGAACTGCCGGCCGGCAAGTACACGCTCGAAGCGTGGCACGAGACGTTCGGCACAGTGACGCAGGATGTCGAAATCAAGGACGGCGAGACCAAGGAAATCGAATTCAAGTTCTCGGAAAAGAACGCGAAGGCGCCTGAAGTCCGGGAAGTGATCCTCGGCAAGATGACGGCGGATGCCAAGGCGACGACCAAGGCCTGTTGCGCCGCCAAGACGCTTGACGCAAACGCCGAATCCAAATAACTGAATCAGAGTTGAATCTGTCGCGGCTCCGATGGACTCGGCGAGTCCCGGGTTGTCGCCATTGATCAGATCGCGATCATGGCTCCGTGTCGCCGATGACACGGGGCCTGACTTGATGGTTGGAGATTGAGGATGGAACTGCTGCTGGCCCAGGCGGCCGATTTCAAACCCTACGGCAATTGGATGCCGCCCGATTTGTCCGTGCATGGTGAGAAGATCGACCAGTTGATCAATATCACGCACTATTTCATGGGCGTGCTCTTTGTCGCGTGGGGTATTTTCTTTGCCTATTGCGTTGTTCGATTCCGTGCCAAATCGGGCGGCTCTGCGCAATATCATCCTGTCAAGGGCAAGGCCTCCAAGTACGCGGAAGTCGGTATCGCAATCTTTGAAGCCGTTCTGTTGCTCGGCTTTTCCATGCCGGTTTGGGGCGAATACAAGAACAACCCGCCCGCCAAGTCGGATCGCATCGAGGTTCGCGCCATCGGCGAACAGTTTCAGTGGAATTTCCACTACCCGGGCAAAGACGGAATTTTTGGCCGAACCAGTGCCAAATTCATCGATGCCGTCAGTAACACGATCGGCCTCGACCCGAACGATGAAAACGGCAAGGACGACATCCAGACGATCGGAGAACTGCATCTTCCGGTCGACAAGTGGATTTACGTTCGAATCACGTCGAAAGACGTCATCCACAGCTTCGCCATTCCGACGATGCGCGTAAAGCAGGATGCGATTCCGGGAATGGAAGTTCCCGTCTGGTTCAAGATCAAACCCGCCGCAACCACAGAAAATCTCATCAAGTCGATGCGGGAGGATTTCGCGACGGCGAAGAGCGATTGGTATCGGCTTCGGCATCACGTGGCGACAAAGTCCTATCAGGACAAATCGGGACAGACCATCCTGGCCGAAGGCGAAGGCATCGGCTTCAGCAGGGACCTGGGTGAGAAGAAGCTGGTTCAGCTCCGGAAGGCCGGCATCGAGACGATCTCCATGCGTCCCGCCAACCCGCTTGAAGTGATCTGCGCACAACTCTGCGGTAACAGTCACTTCAAGATGAAGGCACAGCTGTTCACATACGATGACGCCGGCTACGAAGCCTGGAAGAAGTCGACGATCCCCGAAGTGATTGAGGATTTCTAAACGTCGTGAATGCACATGACGTGCGAATTCGATGGCGTATTTGCGCACGCGAGGCGTGCCCTGAGTAATTAACCATCCGCGCTCAAACCAACGACGAGCGATCGGATCTCTCGACCGGCGTTGAAGAGGACGCTTCGATCATGAGTGACACCAGCCACGAGTTGCCGTTCTGGAAGAAGTACATCTTCTCCGTTGACCACAAGGTCATCGGCATCCAATACACGATCACAGCCCTGTTGTTCCTGGCATTCGGGTTCTTCCTGATGCTCGTGATGCGCTATCAGTTGGCCTATCCGAATCAGCCGCTGCCCGGCGTATTCGCCAGCGTGCTCGGTGAGCCCGTCATCGGCGAAGTTGTCGTCAACGAGGCGACGGGCGAGAAGGGCAAGGTCCTGACCGGCGATGGATACAACGCTTTCGGTGCGATGCACGGGACCATCATGGTCTTCCTCGCCATCGTTCCCTTGGCAGTGGGTGGATTCGGTAACTTCGTGTTGCCATTGCAATGCGGCGCGCCGGACATGGCGTTTCCGCGGCTGAACATGGCGAGCTATTGGATGTACCTGCCCGGCGGCATCCTGATGTTGTTTGGCTTCTTTGTGAAAGGGGGCGCCGCGAACAGCGGCTGGACCTCCTACCCGCCGCTGTCGACGATCGCGACAACGGGCCAGACGATCTGGCTTCTGGGCATGGTTGTACTGATCACGTCGTCGCTGCTTGGTTCCGTCAATTTCATTGTGACGGTCGTGCAACTTCGCGTGAAGGGATTGTCATTCTTCCGTTTGCCGTTCTTCGTCTGGGCACAGCTCGTGACGGCGTTTCTTCTTCTGCTCGCATTTCCGCCGTTGGAAGCCGCAGGCATCCTGCAATTGATGGATCGCGTTGCCGATACCAGCTTTTTCGATCCGGGCGGCCTGATCATCTCCGGAGTCGAACGAAACACTGCCGGCGGCGGCAGCCCGTTGCTCTGGCAGCACTTGTTCTGGTTCCTGGCGCATCCGGAAGTCTACGTCCTGATCCTGCCCGGCCTCGGCATTATCGCCGAAGTCATCGCCAACAACACGCGAAAGCCGCTCTGGGGATACAAGTCCCTGGTTTACTCAGCCATCTTCCTCGGCTTCATGTCGTTCATCGTGTGGGCCCATCACATGTTCATGACGGGCATGGGAACAACGCTCAGTACGTTCTTCCAGGCCACGACGATGATCATTTCGGTTCCGTCCGTCATTATTCTGACGTGCCTGATCATCAGTTTGTGGGGCGCAAAAATTCGCTTCACGACGCCAATGCTGTTTGCACTTTCTTTCCTGCCGATGTTCGCCATCGGCGGGCTGACGGGTTTGCCGCTCGGCCTCACGGCCGCCGACATTCACCTGCATGACACGTACTACGTCATCGGTCACTTTCACTACGTCGTCGCGCCGGGCACGATCTTCGCCATGTTCGCGGGCGTCTATTATTGGTTCCCGAAAGCGTCCGGTCGCCGAATGAACGAGTGGCTGGGCCGCATCCACTGGTTCTTCTCGTTCATCTTCATCAATGCCATTTTCATGCCCTTCTTTTTCATGGGCATGGCCGGCGTGCTTCGGCGACAGTTTGACCAGACGGAAACGCTGCATGGCGCCGCCGTCCAGGGCCTCAGCGTCATGGCGACGTGGGCCGCGATCGGACTTGCCGTTGCGCAGCTTCCGTTCGTAATCAACTTCTTCTGGAGCATGTTCGCCGGCGAACGCGTGGGGCAGAATCCATGGAATGCCACGACCCTCGAATGGTCGGCGCCATCGCCGCCGCCGCATGGTAATTTCGATACCGTGCCTGTTGTCGCCCGGGGACCTTATGAGTACAGCGTGCCGGGTGAAAAAGACGATTTCTCAATGCAGGCGACTGCCTGATTCTGTTTCGATAGGAGACGCAAGCGTTGTCTGCAACGGTAATTCCATACGACGTTAAGCCGCATCCGCTGACAGGGATGTACAACGGCAAGTTCGGCATCTGGCTGTTTCTTGCCTCGGAAATCATGCTCTTCGGCGCGTTGTTCTCAACCTACGTGCTGCTGCGCGTGGGTGCACCGGACGGCACATGGCCGATCATCGGCGCTGAGACCACGCGCGGCGATCAGATCTTGAATGTCGGCCTCGCGGCGCTCAATACGGCCTTTCTGATCACGTCCTCGGTCACGATGGTGCTCGCCTGGGCGAACCTGAAGATGGGGGATTTCAAAAAGGGCCAGACGATGCTGCTCGTCACCGTCGCCCTGGCCGGCGCGTTCCTCGTCGTCAAGTATTTCGAGTACAGCTCGAAGCTGCATCACTACGCCGTGACGTTCGACGAGCACTTCGAACGCGACGGCGTTGAATCCCGAACATTCAAAGCCTCGACGGACAATGGCGATCGAACGATCCATTATCTCTGGGGTCATGTCGAAGAAACAAAGAAGGACAGCGAAGGCACGATTCTTGGGTACGTCTTCGCGCCGGATCCCGAACCCGGTCACGAAGGTGCCGAGCACAAGAAAGTCGAAATCCAGAAATCGGAAATCGCACGCCTCACGACGTGGGGCCCGGAGGGCAGTTCATTCCTCGGCTGCTATTTCGTCAT
Organism: Phycisphaerae bacterium; assembly: GCA_029259995.1. Taxonomy (GTDB): domain Bacteria; phylum Planctomycetota; class Phycisphaerae; order UBA1845; family UTPLA1; genus ECT2AJA-110-A. The sequence continues at coordinate 3,029 of JAJDEC010000460.1, read as the reverse complement.
TACCGGCCTGCACGGTCTCCACATCGTCGGCGGTATCGTCGTCATGCTCTGGTTTGTGCTGACCGGCTCCAAGATGTGGAAGTCGCAACCCGACAAGTACGCCAATCGCATCGAATGCACGGGTTTGTATTGGCACTTTGTCGACCTTGTCTGGATCTTCCTGTTCCCCGTGTTGTACCTGCTCTAGGAGAAGTCGATGGGTTCCTCGGCTGAAGAAATTCGCGGTCATCTGAAAAAGTACTACATGGTCTTCGGCGCGCTGCTCGTGCTGACCGGAATTACCGTGGCGGTTGCGGAAATGCACGTGTCGATCGGTATGGCCGTCGTCATTGCGTTGTTCGTTGCCAGCATCAAGGGATCGCTGGTCGCCTGCTATTTCATGCACCTCATGGAAGAAAAGAGCATGCTGATCTGGATATTGGCGATGTGCGTCCTATTCTTCCTTGTCCTGCTGCTGGTGCCGATGTTCACGATCCACGAGCAGGACGTCGGGTTCATGCAGCGGATGAACGGGCTCAGTCCAAGATAGGGGGATCGCATGTCGCTCAAGGCTTTTCACGTTTTCTTCGTCGCGATCGCAATCCTGATGTGCGTCAGTCTCGGCGTGTGGGGCGTTCGCACGGAAAGTGCGGACGGTTCATCAGCACCGCTCATTTTTGCGGCCGTCGGTTTCGCCGGCGCGATCGTTCTTGGCGTGTACGGCGTTTGGATGCTTAAGAAACTCAAGCGATTCAGTTATGTTTAATCGATTCCTGCCACGTCGCGTTCGTGTTCTGTCCATAGGGATTGTCTTCGTATCTGTCATGTTGATGCAGGCGACGGATCTCTATGCATGCAGCGTCTGCCAGGGCAATCCCGATTCCAAGCTCGTTAAAGGCGCCGAAGCCGGCGTCCTGTTGATGGTCTTCGTGACCTACGGTCTGCTCCTCGGAATGATCGGCCTCGGCGCGACGTGGTTCGTTCGCCAGCGCCGACTGATTGCCCGATCCGGCGTCGCAGGCGCTGCGGAAGAGACCGACTCGAGCGGCGAATCGCAGTCCGCCTGAGTTGCGCGGCTTCATTCGCAAATTACGATTGAATACATGAATGCCCAATCCGTCGATCATGCGAACGCAGCCGCCGTCGCCGTGACGAAGTCACAGCGCGGTCTTCACACATTCGCGTGTGTGCTCGTCCTGCTGACGATCGGACTCATCGCCGCCGGGGCCATGGTCACAAGCACCGGCAGCGGTCTGTCCGTGCCCGACTGGCCGACGACCTACGGCGAGAACATGTTCCTTTATCATCCCAGCAAGTGGATCGGGGGCATCTTCTACGAGCATGGTCATCGACTTCTCGCATCATCGATCGGTTTTCTGACGATCATTCTCGCCGTTTATGCGCAATGGCGCGGCCGAACGAAGATGATTCGCGTGCTCGGATGGATCGCACTCGCAACTGTCATCGCGCAGGGCGTGCTCGGCGGAATGACAGTCAGGTTTCTGCTTCCGACGTGGATTTCAGTCTTTCACGCGTGCCTGGCGCAGACGTTCCTGTGCATCCTCGTGACGATCGCTGTGTTGACGCATCATCGATTCAGTGAAAATACGTCGTCCGCAACGGGCGAAACGCCGCGATCGGGTCGTATCTGGTTCGCTCCCCTGGCGCTCGTCCTGGTCGTCTTCGCACAGCTCGTCGCCGGGGCGCTGATGCGGCATACTCAGTCAGGTCTGGCCATACCGGATTTTCCGCTCGCCTACGGGCAGTGGATTCCTGATCTGTCTGACGAGGCGATCCTGCGATACAACGATTCGCGCGCCTTTGACTACCAATTGGCGCATGTCGCCAAGCCGCAGATCCTCGCCCATCTTGTGCATCGTGCCGGCGCGTTGCTCGTTGTGCTCGCTGTTGTCGCAATGGCGATTGTGATTCGCCGCACCAATCGATCCGATTCGGTTGCCAATCGCGCGATCATGTGGATTGCGATGCTGGTCGTCATTCAAGTCACGCTGGGCGCCTATACAGTCTGGTCCGGAAAGTTGCCCGTCGTGACCACGGCGCATGTTGCCGTCGGCGCCGCGACGCTGGCCGCCGTCTGGCGATGCTTCCTGCTGACGCGCCTCTGTCCGTCGGCGAGAACATCGGCAGCGCGATGTGATCACGACGTATCGTTGGCGCCAATAACGAGGGCCGTCGCATGAGTTCGGCTCCCATGGAACAGCACGAAAGCGTCCTTGCGTCAACCGGCTCGGTATCGGCGGTCCGTCTGAATTCCGTTCGCACACGCATCGGGGATTTCCTCGAGTTGGCGAAATTTCGCCTGAGTCTTCTCGTGCTTGTCGTTGCTGCGGCCGGCTATTGTCTCGGCTCGCCGGAGTCGATCGATCTCGTCGGCCTCGGCCACGCCGTGATCGGTATCGCACTCGTTGCGTTCGCCGCGAACACGCTGAACCAGATCATCGAGCGAGAATTCGATTCCCGAATGCAGCGCACGCGAAATCGTCCGCTGCCGTCCGGCCGCGTTTCGTCGACCGAGGCCCTCGTGTTTGCGGGCGTGTGTGCTGGCTGCGGAATCCTCTGGCTCGACGCGGCCGCGAATGTATTGGCGGCGTCACTCGCAGCGCTCACGTTGTTCACTTACGTATGGCTCTATACGCCCGCCAAGCGACGCACGCCGCACAACACGCTCATTGGCGCGATTCCCGGCGCATTGCCGCCCGTCATCGGCTACGCCGCCGCCCATGGTTCGTTAACCATTGAGGCTTGGCTTCTATTTGCGATCCTGTATTTCTGGCAAATGCCGCATTTCTATGCGATCGCCTGGATGTATCGGGAAGACTACGCATGCGGCGGCTATCGGATGCTGAGTGTGACTGATCCGAGCGGCCTCGGCATCTCGCGCCAGTCGCTCTTGTACATGGCGCTATTGCTCGTGGCGACACTGCTGCCGGCCGTATTCGCCGGCTGGCCCGTGATCTATCTCTGCGGCGCCGGTTCGATCGGTTTCTGGCTCGGCGTGTTCGTCGTCCGATTTGCGACGGAGCGTTCGC